>JADHTG010000113.1 GCA_016776505.1 Bacteroidota bacterium | reverse complement strand
CTTCAGCCTCTTTGAAGGTGAGCTTATGCTGCAATCCCTTCACATCATGGTAATAGCATTTCATCAGTGTCATGCGCAATTCATCCGCCACATCCATCGTGATGTCGGACGTGACAAACGGATTCCCATCCCGGTCTCCGCCCGGCCAAAATCCCAGTTTAATGATGTTGGGATTATCAAAATCACTGTTTCTGATATTCTCTTTGATATAGGAATAGAGATCCCCTACAGCATGATAGTAAACATTTCGAAGGAAGTAGATGATGTTTTTTGCTTCATCAAGGGGTGAAGGCTTTTTAGAGTTAATCAAAGAGGTTAATCCCAGTTGTTGCAAAGTCATGTCTATTTCATCAATTTTGTCGCTGGCAATGAGCGATCTTAACGTATTGATGATATCCAGAACTGAAGGTGGATAGAACTGTGTCGGATGAGCTGTAAATACGATTCGAGCGCTGAAAGTTGATAATTTCTCTGCAATTCTGTCCCAGCTTTTTTGACTATCTACTAATTGAAAGAAATCTCTGATGGAGAGATCATTTCCCAGTTCATGTAATTTAGTAAACGCAGCATCTTCCACACTGTCAAAAAGTACAACCTGTCTTTCGACGTACTGTATGACTCTAAACATGAAATCGGTTTTATCTTTTTCCTTTTCAATATTTGCATAGTTGCGAAAAAAGGAATCAAGAATTTTCTGAGGACTATCTCCTGCTTCAAGCCCTTGTTTACATACACGATAAAGCATTGGAATTAGCATGCCAATATTATTATCCTGGGTATACGGGAGATTCAGGAATAAACTATTATAAATATCGAACTTGTTATTAACCAATTTCCCAAACTTCTCAACTCTTTTTGACTGATACATATCCGGCTAATTTTAATGTTCTTGAATATCACCAACGAGTCTGACAAACACAGGTTTACTGTCCATATATTTCTGACTCAGGATGGAACGTTAACCATGCAAATGCAAAATGATTACTATGAGGTTCAGGCGTAAGTGCTTTTCCTTTAAGTTTACCTTTTATACACTGTCCGGTTATATCCCAAACACTGTTGGTTTCATTATCGATGAATGAATTGTTTTCTTTCTTGAAAGTTAATGTTATACTCTCCAATTCTGATGAGAACAATGTAGCTGACCCGATATCCCTGGATTTTGCAATTTCCCTTCGATCCAGAACCGAAACGGTTCCTTCTTTATAGAAGATGACAATAGTTTTGCCATCGTACGTATCATTGATCACTTTTTCTATTGCGATCACAGAAAAGGGATAGATTTTATATCCATCACTTCCTTCAACATCAATCACGCGTTCCATTGGGGGCAGCCTGGGATCAAGTTTGGCATGATCATAAAATTGACTATACGGTTTGCTGGTTGAACTGTCGTAATGCTTATATGGATTTGTGCCATATCTTTTTTGCGCCGTACTACCCGTTTCAGGGGAGAGGATCCGGCCTTCAGGATATCTGATGAAAAAATCCTCAATTGATATAACCATTGAGGGAATTACTTCTAATTCGGCTCCTGCTAATTCACCAACCAGACCGGTTCCGGTCAACTGTTGCCACCACGATTCAGTTTGTTTATCAGCCATCACCATATCACTGTTTCTGAGCATTCCGGATGCCTCAAAATCCAGCAGGTATTTTTTCCCATTATATGTTAATCTGCGGTCGTACACCACACTTGAGTTGCAGAGCGGACAATAGGTTGGCAAAATGGGAATACCGCCTAAACTATCGTTAGACAGCTCATGCATCGTGAGCATGCTCAGGGGATAAGCTTTAGCCTCATTATTTATAGAGACAGAGATGACCGGTTCATGGTTGAAAAATGCTGTTAATCCTTTCTCTTTTCCTATAAAGCCGGGAAAGTCAAGTTTGGGAAAGGAATTACGTGGTAAAATCAAACTGATTTCCGACAGGTCAACTACTCTTAGAGTCGTGTCTGTATTCCAAACATACTGTGTATTACGGGGATTTCTCAATTGTGCTTTGATACTGCTGACAGCCAGCGAGAGAATCAGGATACAGAGGAGTGATCTAAAGATTCTTTTCATTTGATTGGGTGATTTTGTTAGTTTGTTCAGAACAGCTAATGCAAAAAAACAAACTAATAATGATGATTAGAGGCATTCTCATTCTAAAATACATTCTTTTTTCGAACTATGGGAGCATGGTCCATGCTTGTGCAATGGAGCTTCAAAAATAAGAATTTCATCTATAAAGGTATAGGGCCTGGTTCGTGTTTTGTTCATTCTGCGGAAGCTTAAAGCCGGAGGCCTGGCATATAGGTAGCAGTGGGGCATGCTCTGCCGTGTGAGAGAGTGAAATGAAGGCAGAATGAGAGGGTAAAAGGAAGAATGAGAAAAATATTCCCTAAATTTGACTATTCACTAAAGAGGATAGGATATGAACCTACGGGATCTATTCTTTGTTTTATCATTTGTTTTTCTTTTTTCCATATTCTCTACTGGCCAGGACCAGGAGATTATCGTTGTTCAAGGTGTGGCCAAGGTAGGGCTGCCGGAATACTTTCTATTCAGCAACAAAAAGCCTTACCAATACTTTGAAACAACTGCGGATGAATATGTTGTTGCTCAGTTAAAATATACTGGAACGCACTCAAGTAAGTTTATGGAACTCGATTCAACTGGAAACAAAATAGAATACAAAGGGATTTTTATTTTTAAAATAGCTGATGGTAAGATTGCTGAATTATGGGGAATGGAAGATGATCTAACAATGATGACTCAGTTAGGTCTTGAATTGAAATAGAATTTTGTAAATGAGCCATTAAAACGGATTTTATACTTAGCCGTTGCAGTCAAATTATCAAAAGATGAATATTAATTTAAACCTTTTAAAATGAGTATAAAAGACAATCATATTACCTATGTTGAATTCAAAGCAAGAGACCTTAAAAAAATATTGGATTTAACTTAAAGATATAAAGATATGAGATATCTAAAAATCCAAATTCTTCTTTTGATTATTATCGGCTTAAGTAATTCGTTGATTGCACAAAAAGATTATATGAAACAATGGCCACAATTTAGAGGTCCATATGCTTGTGGAATAATTGACTCTGTTAACTTACCTGATAAGTGGGATATAAATACAGGAGAAAATATCAGATGGAAGATAGAAATTCCAGGCTTAGGCCATTCATCTCCTGTAATATGGGATGACAAGCTTTTTATCACAACTGCGATTAGTGGAAAAGGGACAGACTCATTGAAAGTTGGATTATATGGAGATATAGAAAGTTATGATGATGAAACTATTCATGAATTCAGGGTAATATGTGTTGAAAAAAAGTCGGGTAAAATAGTATGGAATAAACTTGCTCATAAAGGTGTTCCCAGAACTAAAAGGCACCCGAAAGCATCTCATGCAAATGCAACACCAGCAACAAATGGCAAATATGTTGTTGCTTTTTTTGGGTCTGAGGGTTTATTTTGCTACGATTTTGATGGAGAATTGATCTGGAAAAAAGATTTTGGAAAGTTGAATAGTGCCTATTTTAGAGCTCCTGATGCAGAATGGGGATTCGCAAGTTCGCCAATAGTACATGAAAATAGCGTAATAATACAATGTGATTTTTTAGGTGATTCGTTTATTGCTTCATTTGATATTGAGACCGGAGCAGAAAAATGGCGCATCCCCAGGCACGATGTCCCTACCTGGAGTACACCTAATTATTATAATAAAGGAAATGTAAAACAAATAGTAGTTAACGGGTATAAACATATTGGAGGATATGATTTTACGACAGGTAACGAAATATGGAAATTAAGTGGAGGCGGGGACATTCCTGTTCCAACACCTGTTTTCGCACATGGATTAATTTATATTCATAGTGCGCATGGAAAATCTTCACCCATATATGCAATAAAACCTGATGCTAAAGGTGATATTTCGTTAGATAGCGATAGTACGTCTAATGAATATATCGTTTGGAGTATAAAAAAAGGTGCAGCCTATAATCCAACTAACATTATTTACGGTAAGTATCTTTATAATATGAAAATGTACGGAAAGCTAAGTTGTTTTGATGCACAAACAGGAAAATTGATTTATCAGGAAAACATACCTGATGCTCGTGGAATAACAGCATCAGCAATTGCTTCAAATGGAAAAATTTACTATTGCACCGAACAGGGGGAGGTATTAATAATTAAAGCTGGTAATGAATTTAAACTAATCGCAAAAAACCCATTAGATGATGTAATTATGGCAACCCCAGCATTATCTGATAATATGTTGTTTTTTAGAACCCAAAATCAGTTAATCGCTGTAGGTAACTAATTCCTTTATTCAGCTTCCACTCCACGATCGCGAGATTAATGTTCTTTCTTTTTCCTTAATGAGAAAGAAAGAACCAAAGAAAAAATCAAGGCTGAAAGCTGTTTATCAGGTGTGACCTATATTGCTCCGTCTTTGCTCCGGTTTAGCTCCTTCTTAGCTCCAAGCAGTGTCCGGGGTAGCTCCGACATAACTCCGGGGTAGCTCCGGGTAGCCTCCGGGAAACTCCCAGGTCGGGTGCGAGATGATGTTGTAGAACTTTGATGAAAGAAAAAGGGAAGAGCAGTTGCTCTCCCCCTTTAGGGTAACATGTTGATGGCTGGCAAGCTAAAACTCAGCAATACCGGTACCTTTGTTGCCTGGTGTGTCGGTAGCGGCAGCGAGGACTTTTTGACCGGGCTCAATAGTGTTTGTCTCGGTTGCAGTGTAGTGCCAGTGAATGCCGTTTTCGTCAGGGATGCAGAGCCCCGTTTCGATCTCACTCCCATCAGCCTGTTCTATTGTCAGGCGGACAGAGACGATGTTGAAATCATCGATTGCAGTGACCTGGATCTTGTCGCCAGGCTGACCGTTGTATGCGGTAGCATCGATGATTTTCACGACAGGAGGGGTGAGGTAATCACGCACAGGCAAAGTTGATGCGGGTAAGTTCCTGGGCTTCGGAGAGTGCATTTTTGGAAATGCGTGGTTTGGATGCCATAACGGTTTGGCCGTTACGCTGACGTAACACGATCTGATCACCAAGTTTTCCACTGAAACCGTGGGTGATCACATTAACTTTTGATTTGCTCATTGTTGTTTGTTTTAATTGATTAAAAATTGATTTGATTTAAAGACCGGGATAATCACCAGTCGTGAAACAAAAGTACAATGAAAAACATTTCATATCAACCTAACAAACTGTGTTACAGCTTTTTATGCTACGCAATCGAATGCAAACGAAATCCGAACACTTCAAATCGAAGCAGAAGAAAGATAAAATATTGTTAGTAACTTTTTTGAAAGTGACTGATTTTGGAGGGGATGTTAGGGTGGTCAGTTTAGCCGGAATATGCATCTCTCCCATTCTTAAGAAAATGCTCCACGATGAGGAAATCAAACCGGATGGAGTTCTCCATGAAGGAGAGAAGGTTTTTAACATTCGATGGCCCTTGGAGGAACTCTTTGAGTTTGCTAACAATCAATCCAGGAGCTAGGTTGATGGCTCCCAATGGAATTAGCTTCATCCACCACTTCATCTTTTTTGAGAAATCCAGAATCGTATCTCTGGTAATCAGGTCTTCGCGCAACAGAAACGCCATGAGGTTTGCATGGCTCAGATCCATCACATGAAAATGAATATCGTAAAATTTCTTCAGTTTCATGAGGCTGTTTTACTTTTTTTCCTTAATCCAACTACTTCGATATTTTGTATTATCTCCTCTGAGGAATGAAAGAGTGTCAGCATGCCCCGGAAACGACTTTTGGCTTCCGGGCAGCAAAAAAAACGAATCAGGTTGGTCCGGTTGTGCAGTTTCTTTTTTATTGTCGTGTTCGTCGTATTGGTCAGAATTCTCGATACCTGTACCAGATAGACATGATGGGAATGGCAATGAGGGCAATCATGTATATGAAGTTTCTCAATCTCCTCAGAGTAGTTATGCTGGTATCCTGAAGTGCTGAAATTGGATCTTTTCCAGGTTCTATCGCATTGTTTCATTATAGGTTAACTAAGTTTCCGTAAAGCTACAATGTTTCAAAGCCCTTGTCAATTGGGGAAATCCGTAAATTGTACCTGCGGAAATCCGTAATAGAAAATGAGGGGATTTAGTATATCTTGCTGGTTTTTAAAACCAACCTATTCGAAATCTTCACGCCACTTTGTACAACACGAGAAGTTGGAGAATGACAGATTTGAGGGAAAGTGAGTAAGAATGATAGGGTATGAGGTATATTACCTTACCACAACCACCTTCTCCACCCCGATCACCATCTCTCCATCAGCAATCTTGAGTAGGTATATCCCTGGCTTCATGGTGGAGACATTAATCAAGGCTTTGTCCTGGTTGGGAGTGAAATGGCTGACAGACTTCAAACGGCCGACGAGATCAATAAGCAAGATTGATATCTGTCCGGATCGGGGAGTAACAGAAACTGTCAGGATGGATGTTACAGGATTTGGCGATATCCGGATCATAAGTGAACAATAATCCTCAATTCCCACAAAATAATAGTCACACTCATAGCTCCAAAGTGGATCGTCATTTTCTTTCACACAAAACAGATCCCATCCGAACCCTAATCCCATAACAATAGGATTTAGTAGACCATAACAGCCTCCAATACCTTCCACATAAAAGCACTCTCCCTGGTTATTACAATCAAAAGTAAATTTCTTCCTGATTTCCCCGTTCAGCAGCATTACATTCTCAATAGTATCAAGGACCAACAATGCTCCAAGTCCAAGATAACTAGAGAACAAAGTGTCTCCTATTTCTAGTGAAAAATCATACAACAATTGATCATGAGGTGTTGAGTTTTCATCATAGATATATACTTTTCGTTCCAATGTATCTTCACGGATGATCGCGAATTTATGCGGGACCGTGTCAACTATAAAGGGAGGGCAGATATTTCCACCAGGGCCTGGTTCTCCCAGCATGGAATACCCGTATTGAAACCGGTAATAATGCCCGTCCATCAAAGTATCACCCTCAATGAACTTCGATCTTCCAGCTGACACATAGCAAGCCACTCCCCCGATATAATCCCCACCATCCCAGAAAGTATTTGATCGAATGATTGGGTGGTAGGATTGTGCAAGCAAGATACAGGAAAACAGCGAGAATAGGATGGATAGAAGAAAACTTTTCATTGGTTTTAGGATTGATGGTTCGGTGCTCTTTTACTCAATTTTCGAATTCATTGGATCACCACCTTCGCATTCCCAACACCCTCTTTCCCATA
>JADHTG010000033.1 GCA_016776505.1 Bacteroidota bacterium | reverse complement strand
AAGGCCAGGCGTTTGATGTGGCAGGTGCTCGACTGGAATACACCTGCCATTGAGTTTTACAAACAAAAGTACAATGCAGACATCAGTGATGAATGGTTAAATGGCCGACTGACTGAAGAGCAGATTAAGACTTTTGAATTGCCAGTAGAATAAAGATCAACTCTGTCAAAAATTATCCAAATGTTAAGATTTGTTTGAGATAATAAACTTTAGGATATAAGTTCTGCTTATTACATGAATATCAATTTAAACTTTATAAATTTGAACAGAATACATTAAGATGTTAATCTTATAACTACTTCAGATTAAAATGTTAATGTAACCAATTATTAAAACAACTAATTATTTCAATTATTATCATGAAAACGAATTACGCGTTTCTCCTGTTTTGCGTGGCCATAGAATTATCGTTGATTAATATTTCTTTCGCGCAAACTGAAACCAATGTGGAAGAGCTAAAAGAGATTGCAAAAGAAGAAGGAGAAAAGTGGAAGATAAACCGCAGGATTGCTGAAGAATACGCTATAAAAAATGATTTTCCAATTCGCCAGGTTAACGAAAATCATACTATAGAAATTATCTCAATTGATTCTTATGGAATGCCGGTTTACTACATCACTGATAATTTAGACGCTGCTACAACCACTCGAGCAAGCAAATTATGGAGTGGAGGGGGATTGGGTTTAAGCTATAGTGGTTCAGGATATTCCAAATTAGGAGAGTGGGATGGTGGTGCAGTACTTACAACCCATACTGAATTTGGTAGTCGGGTAACGCAAAAGGATGCTGCAACTGGCTCAAATTATCATGCGACCCATGTAGCTGGAACCATGGTATCTGCTGGTTCAAATGATGCCAACTCCAAAGGCGCGGCATATGCGGCAAATCTTGATGCATATGATTGGAGTTCCGATGCGTCCGAAATGGCAACTGCAGCTGCTGCTGGGATGGAATTATCAAACCATTCTTATGGTTTTATAACTGGTTGTTATTATAATAGTGGTGATTCTCCACCATGGACCTGGTATGGAAATACCTCCATAAGCGCCACAGAAGATACCGATTTCGGCTTTTATAACTCATCTTCTCAGAGCTGGGATAACATAGCTTATAATGCACCTTATTACTTAATTATTAAATCCGCAGGTAATGACAGGGGCGATGGCCCTGATCCCTCCACTAATCATACGTATTACAATGGTTCAACATGGACTACCGGTACAGATACACGAGATGTTGATGGAGGAACAACAGGTTACGACTGTATTGGCAACAAAGGTGTGGCAAAGAATTTATTGACAGTTGGGGCTGTTTATGAAGTACTTGATTACAATCATCCGGATGATGTAATTATGAGTTCTTTCAGCGGATGGGGGCCTGCTGATGATGGAAGAATAAAACCTGATATTGTAGCCAAAGGAGTAAATGTATATTCAACTTACAATACAAGTACCACTTCTTATGCATTATTACAAGGTACTTCAATGTCCTCACCCAACACAACAGGAACGTTAGTTATTTTGCAAGAACATTATCAATCAACACATAGCTCTGCTGTCATGAGATCAGCCACTTTGAAAGCTCTTGTTTGCCATACTGCTGATGAAGCTGGAGATGATATTGGACCAGATTATAAATTCGGCTGGGGATTATTAAATGCTGAAGAAGCAGCTAATTTGATTACCATAGATGCCAATTATCAAAATGTAATAGATGAACAAACACTCACTAATGCAGGAACATATACGCGAAATGTAACTGCCAGCGGAAACGAACCCCTAAAAGTAACTGTTTGCTGGACAGATCCTGCAGGGACACCGGTTTCTGCAAGCCTTGATCCCTCTGATGCCATGCTTGTAAATGATTTAGACCTGAGAATTACCTATAGTAGTACAACTTACTATCCCTGGCAACTAGACAAGGACAATCCAGCAGACGCAGCAACCAACTCAAGTGAAAACGATGTGGATAACATTGAACAGGTTTATATAGCAAATCCAACATCCGGAAGTTATACCATAACAGTCGATCATGACGGAACATTAGGAAGTTCTCAAGCGTTTTCAATCATAATTAGCGGAATTGACGACAATAGTACAACCCCTGCTTCTTGTGTATCGGACATGGTTTTTCCAGCAAATAGTGCAACCGGGGTATCCGCTTCTATTACTCTGGAATGGGAGAAAGTGTTGGATGCTTCCAGTTACGACCTGTATTTTGGAACGGATGGCAGCGGTTCTTCAACTCCAACAAATATTGTGAATGGAGCTAATCAATCTTTAAATACTTACGCTCCATCAGGATTAAGCTCAGCAACGACTTATTATGTGCAAGTAATTCCGCGAAATAAAAATGGAATAAAAAGTGGATGTTCAACTATCTGGTCGTTTACAACTGCCACTTTCACATCGAATTCAACGTTCCCACATTCTCAGAATTTTGACGCTTTTTCATCAATTGGAAGTGGATGGGAAGATGAGACGAATGATGATTTTGACTGGTCAGTAAGAACAGGAAGTACACCATCGGGAAGTACAGGTCCATCTGAAGATCATACATCTGGGTCAGGGAAATATCTTTATACGGAGGCATCTTCTCCAAATGATATCGATAAAAGAGCCAACTTATTAAGTCCTGTTTATAATTGGAGTGCTTTAAGCCAACCCGTTTTGGAATTTTGGTATCATATGTATGGTGTCAACTTAGGTACAACTCTGAGTTGGTTTTTTGTAGATATATATTCAGGAGGTGAATGGCATTATAGCGTATGGTCAAAAAATGGTCAGCAAAGCAGTAATGGAACTGATTGGAAAACCGCAACAATTGATCTTAGTGACTACAAAAGTGGAACAATACATCGTTTGAGATTTAGAGTAGTGACACAAAACTGGAGTTCTGACTTTGCTATTGATGATATTTATATTTCTGATGGGAACGAAAATACATGGGTAGGAAATTCCACTAGCTGGGAATCAACATCCAATTGGAGTAGATCATATGTTCCTCAGGATGCTACTAATGTAGAAATTCCTACTTCACCGTCCGGAGGAAGCAATTTCCCATTAATTTCTTCAAATGCCAGCTGTTATGATTTGACCATAAATTCATCAGCAAGTGTGAATATTGATCCTGGATATTCCCTTAGTGTAAATGGCTCCTTAACTAACTCAGCAGGAAATTCAGGCTTAGTATTAAATTCTGATGCAACTGGTACAGCTTCAATTATTCACTCTACTTCAAGTATAAATGGAACGGTCGAGCGTTATATCACCGGTAATTCAAGCAATGAACCTTATCATTTTATCAGTTCTCCAATAAAAGACCTGGCCTTCAGCTCCATCTGGACCAGCGGTGATTATAACGTATATTGGTATGATGAATCCAATACAAGTGGCATAGACCAGGGCTGGACACGCATACTATCCGGGAATCTGTCTAATGGAAGAGGTTATTCAATTGTAAGCAATTATTCAAACAGAACACTGAGCATGGCGGGAAGCCTGATGGTACCATCTGATATCTCCAGTCAGGCGGCCGTAACTTATACTTCCTCAGCTACAAGCGATAATGACGGTTGGAACCTGATTGGTAATCCTTATCCCTGTGCCCTGAATACAACCGAATTTCTCAGTGATAATTCATCCTTGCTGGAAACAGGTTATGCAGCAGTTTACTTCTATGATAATCCGGATGGAGACAGGCTCAGAGGTGATTACGCGACGAGAAATTCCTCAGGTGGAACTCAAGGTGGTTCGGCCACAACACCTGATGCTACTATTGCTCTCGGACAGGCCTTTTTTGTAAAAGTGAAATCAAGCACATCAAACATCAGTTTTGCGTCAGATCAGCGAACAGCCAATTCAGGAACACAATTTTTCACCCCTGAAATGAATGATAAGCAGCACTCATGGCTAAGTGTAAACGGACCTGATAGCAGTTATAATGAGACCTTAATATCATTTCTTCCTGATGCAAACAGCCATTTCGACCCTGGGTATGATGCAATTAAACTGAGAGGAAATCCTTACATAGCACTTTATACATTTATTGAGGGAATCGACCATCAATATGTTATCCAGGCTTTGCCATCTGCCGATCTTGAAAGTGAAATTCCTGTAAAAGTCCCAATTGGACTGTTCGCAGGAAAAAGCGGACTGTATTCTTTTTCCATAGCCAGAACCGAAAACCTTAATTCAAACATTTATATGGAAGATTTGGAGAGAGCTGTTGTGAAAAAAATAGATTCCTTATCACATTATGAGGTAGAATTAACTAAAGGGGAATACAACGATCGATTTGTGCTGCATTACAATTATTCTGCAAATTCCGTAGAGAGCAGGTTACATTCAGGACTTGATTTTACGATATATACATCTGATAATAAACTGGTAATTAAGTCGTTAACCAAGCTTTCTGAAGCGAAAGTTAAAATTTTCACATTGAAGGGGAAGGAGGTCAAATCAATAGACATACCAGCTAATGAAACCATAGTAACAGATCTAAATGAACTGTCAAAAGCCCTTTATATGTATACCCTGCTTTCTGATAATCAATATTTTTCCGGTAAAATCATAATAAAATAATCTGCCGGACATAATGAAACAGATCTATTAATTAAATAATCTTACTAAGCACTATTTTCCTGTAATATTTCCTGCTTAATACTTACATTGAGAAATACGACAGCTTTCTTCACTAAACAAGTAAGGACTATCAAACATGTTTTTTAATTCTCTCTCTCCATAAAAAGGTGGCAAGCAGCGCGACTACAAAAGAAACAACGAAAGTCATTATACGTGCAGTGATAATTGTTTTGTCAAGACCCGTACTGATCCACACGATAGTAAAAACTAAACCGGTAACTATGGTCGCTAATGCAGCCCGTCCATGGAATCTTTTCCAGAAAAGTGTCAGTAAAATTACGATAGAAAATGTAGATCCGATTCCTGCCCAGACATAGCCTACAAGAGTATAAATAATTCCACTGTCTTTTTCGATGTTCAGGAATATGAGCTCATTATATTCCACATATTCTTCAGGGCTTAGCACTTCCTTTAAAGCAGTTAAAAAATCCTTTTTGTTATTAAACTCCTGCTTCATTAAAACGGATGATTTATTTATAACCTCCCTATTTTCAATCTCTGTTTTTAACTTTTCAAATGAGTGAGCAGATAAGTACAGTGGCTCAAATGAAAAATAGGCTAAACCTAATGCAATAAGGGATAGAAAAGCGGTTACGATTCGTGATTGTAACAAAGCTCTATTGGGTTTTAATTTCCGAAATGGTTGTATTAGATTTTCAGATAACTCTGTTGCTGAAAGAATGAGCAATGAATTCGCTGTAGAAACAACTGCTGCCAAAATTCCGGTTAGCAATATTCCGGCTATCCAGGGATTAAATAAAGTGGTCAGCATCACCGGCATAACAGTTTCCCTGTCTTTAATGGTTCCGGGACCAAAAACAGCAATCGCCAGCCAGCCTATCATCAAAGCACCTGTATAAGCAATGACAGTCCATAATACACCAATATTTCTGGCTTGTATTGCCTGCCTGCGATTAGAAATAGCCATAAAACGGGTTGTAAGCTGAGGCATACCGCCTAGATAACCAAAAAACCAGGAAAAGGCTCCTGCAATCATTACACCTGTTCCAAATCCACTTAAAGCTTTGCCGCCAGTCATTGTATGGTAGACAGGACCCGCATGATCCAGGGCCTCTGAAATACCATGAGCGAAAACATTTCCTTCGGGCTGATTTGTTATGTAAATAATTCCGGCAATTGGAGCCACCACCAATGCAATAATCATGACAATGGCCTGAATCACATCCGAATAAGTCACACTTCTGAAGCCTCCATAAATAGTGTATGGAACTACAAACACCACTACAATGAGCATACCGGCTATCCTGTCAATTCCAAAAAGATTTTCCAGTGTTTTTCCTCCCCCGATAAATTGCGCACCCACATAAAAGAAGAAAAAGAAGACAATGGTGAAACTACCAATAATCCGAATCCATTTTCCAACTTCTCCATGCTTTTTTGCAATATACTCAGTAAAGGTATTTGTTTCATACTTTGCAGCTTCATCTCTCAATCGCCAGGCTAAAACAACCCATGCAACGATAATTCCCATGACACAGCCAATAGCTGTCCAAACTTCCATCAGACCAGTGGCATAAGCTGCCCCTGGCAAACCCAAAAGAGCCCAGGAAGACTCACCAGTTGCCCGCTCAGACAATGCAGCCACCCAACCGGGTAGCTTTCTCCCAGCAATCGCAAAATCAGAACTTGTTTTTACTTTTCTACCCTGGTAAAAACCCCACCATACAATAAGCGACATATAGCTAATCATCACAATCAATATCTTGCTTTGGCTTTCCATAGTGTCAATTTAAGTTCTTATGTATCTTTCCTCATGTTCATCTAAATTATAAATTTTTATTAAAGCAAGAAATTCTTGTTTTTTATTTTTATAATGATAAAAAAACGGTCGATAGTATTTACTTTGCAGTGCATAATAAAACAATTTATGTTTGAAAACAGGGACATTGAACAAATGCAGAAAAGAGGCATGGACGTGAGCCGTGTACGCCAGCAAATTGAAAGCTTTAAAACCGGATTTCCCTATTTAAAGCTGCAGGCACCAGCTACTTCCGGAAATGGAATTCTCTGCTTTTCTGAAAGTGAGGTAAAAAAAAGAGCTGATCTTTTCCTGGAATATATGGAAGAATTGCAAATTATCAAATTTGTTCCGGCATCAGGAGCAGCCAGCCGTATGTTTAAATCCCTGCTGTCATTTATGGAATTGAGTCCTGGGGAGCAAAAGTCTGATTTAGAAAAGAATACCGATTTCAATTCCGTGCATTTCTTTTTTTCAAACATACGGAAATTTGCCTTTTATCCCGATCTGGAACATGCATTGGAATGCAACAACCAGGACCTGAATCAATTGGTGGAAAGTGAATCATACAAGCAGATTTTAGAATATCTTCTGACTGAAAAAGGATTGAACTATGCTGCGCTTCCAAAAGCATTACTTGTTTTTCACAAGGATCAGGACAATAGAAGAATAAGTATTGAAGAACATTTGGTTGAGGCTGCTCTCTATGCACTTTCAGGAGATAATACAGCCCGCATACATTTCACTATATCAGAAGAACATATTCCCTTATTGAAGGAATTAATGGATAAAAAAATAGGGAGTTTCGAAACGCAATTCCAGGTTAAATACGAGATCACCTATTCCGTTCAAAATCCTGCTACAGATACCATAGCTGTGGATTCAAAAAACCAGCCTTTCAGGGAGATGGATGGCAGCATCGTATTTCGCCCCGGAGGTCATGGTGCTTTATTAGAGAATCTGCAACAACTGGATGCCGATATTATTTTTATAAAAAACATCGATAATGTGGTCCCCGACAGGTTGAAAGATGAAACAGTCCTGTTTAAAAAAGTGATAGGGGCACATCTGATTAATCTTCAGGATCAAATATTCAACTACCTGGATTTATTGGACGATAGTCAACTGGATGAAAAACTTTTTCATGAGATTGAATCTTTCATGGAAAAAGAATTGATGTTTAAAGTCCCTGATACCCTCGTGCATTTTGACCTGGTTGAAAAAGCAGACTACCTGTTTGACATTTTAAATCGTCCCATTCGGGTATGTGGTATGGTTAAAAATGAGGGAGAACCAGGAGGAGGTCCTTTCTGGGTGATCAATGAAGACAGTTCAGTTTCACTTCAAATTGTGGAATCATCCCAAATTGACATGAAAGATGCAGATCAATTTAAAATCATGCAGGTGTCAACTCATTTCAACCCGGTGGATTTGGTTTGCTCAATAACCACTTTCCGTGGAGATACATTTGATCTATCCGATTTTGTTGATCAGAATACTGCATTTGTTTCCATGAAATCCAAAGATGGAAAAGAATTGAAAGCCATGGAATTACCGGGGCTATGGAACGGAGCTATGTCTGACTGGAATACGGTTTTTGTGGAGGTTCCTTTGGCTACCTTTAACCCGGTAAAGGTGGTGAATGATTTGTTGCGGGAAGAACATCAATAATTGCGGATTTTGGATTTTTCATGCAGAAACCAGTGATCAGTGACCAGTGACCAGAAACGAGAAAATTAACCACATGATACAAATATTCGCCATCTCTTACGACAACATATTATTCGAGCAGGTTCGACAGATCCGGGAAGAAGTCTTTGTAGAGGAACAAAATGTGCCATTGGAAATTGAATATGAATTTGAAGAAGAATCCATTCACTACCTGGCATTTTATGAAGATGAAGCCATCGCTACAGCACGCTATCGTAAAACAGAAGAGGGTATTAAACTGGAGCGCTTTGCCACATTGGAAGAATACAGGAACAAGGGAATAGGTGCCGCCATTTTAAACAAGATGTTGCATGATATCCGAAAAGAAAACAAAATGGTTTACCTGAATGCACAGGAAGTAGCTGTAAAGTTTTACGAAAAACATGGATTTGAAGTGGTTGGAGAAATGTTTATGGAAGCAGGGATCAAGCATTTCAGAATGGAGCTTGTTAAGACAAAAGATAGAAAGATGTAAAGATGGAAAGACGAAAAAACAATCTTTCAAAGTCTTTCTCAGTCTTTCAAAATCATCCTCAGTCTTTCCAAGTCGCCCCCTCCCAAAAAATGGCATTCTGACGGAAATTTAATGTTGAAATAGCTTAAATTTGCCGTCACAATTATGGATTAAAAATCGACAAAAAATAAATGAAATGTCTGATATAAAGAAAGTAAAAGTATTGATTTTAGGATCCGGTCCGGCCGGTTATACAGCAGCTATTTATGCTGCAAGAGCAGACCTCAGACCGGTGATGTATACGGGAATGGAAATGGGTGGACAGTTGACTACAACAACAGAAGTTGAAAATTATCCTGGTTTTCCCGAGATGATTGATGGACCCAAATTAATGGAAGACATGCGCAAACAGGCTGAGCGTTTTGATACTGAAATCAATTTTGGGGTTGCGACCAGTGTTGACTTTTCCAAGCGACCTTTTAAAGTGATTGTGGACGAAAGCCAGGAAGTGGAAGCCGAGGCTGTAATTATTGCCACGGGTGCTACAGCACAATATCTGGGACTGGAATCAGAAACAAGACTGAAAGGAAACGGGGTTTCTGGCTGTGCTACCTGTGATGGCTTTTTTTACAAAGGAAAAGATGTGGCCGTTGTAGGCGGAGGAGATACAGCAGCTGAAGAAGCAACCTATTTGGCCAACTTGTGTAAAAAAGTGTACATGATTGTTCGCAGGGACGAATTCAGGGCATCCAAAGCCATGCAAAACAGGGTGTTCAAAACAAAAAATATTGAAATCCTGTGGAATACAAATACCATGGAAGTTTTGGGAGATAAAGTGGTAAATGGAGTGTTACTTAAAAACAATAAAACAGGAGAAGAATCCACCATTAAAGTGGATGGATTTTTTCTGGCTATCGGACACAAACCCAATACTTCGATTTTTAAAGAATACTTGCAGCTGGATGAAGCCGGATATATCAAAACCATTCCCGGTTCAAGCCGCACACAGGTGGAGGGAGTTTTTGCTTCGGGTGATGTGCAGGATAAAATTTACAGGCAGGCAGTTACAGCCGCAGGCAGTGGATGTATGGCTGCTATAGATGCCGAAAGATGGCTTGGAGATCAATAAAAGATGAATTCATTACGGATACAATGACGGATTAAACAGCTTAAAACTACTCTTATGCAAAATGACAAGAAAGGACTATTCAGGGATGCTATCGATTTTTTTTATCCCCGGAACTGCGTGGCCTGTTCCTGTGTATTGAACCGGAATGAATCTGATATTTGCCTTGAATGCAAAAGCTCTTTACCCAGAACACATTTTCATTTTATAAAAGATAATCCGGTAAGCAAAGTTTTCTGGGGCAGAATCCCTGTTGAATGGGCTACTTCCTATTTTTATTTTTCAAAGGATAGCAGGGTACAAAAATTACTTCATCATATCAAATACAACAACTTTAAAGAATTAGGCTATGATGTGGGCAGATGGTTTGGTGATGATTTAAAGCAAAACAGCTTTTTAGCATCTGACCTGGATTATATTATTCCGGTTCCGCTTCATCACAAAAAATTAAAGAAAAGGGGTTATAACCAAAGTGAATTACTGGCGGGAGGAATTGCTGAAAGCATGAATAAGCAATTGAATTCCACCAACCTGTCCAGAAACATCTTTTCCTCAACCCAAACGCGCAAAAGCAGGTATAAACGATGGGAAAATGTAAAAGATATCTTTACAATCAAGCATCCCGATGAACTAAAAAACACGCATGTATTATTGGTGGATGACGTAATTACAACAGGATCAACAATAGAAGCTTGTGGTCAAGCGTTAATGCAATGTGATCAAATTAAAATAAGTGTGGCATCAATTGCATTTGCTTCCATTTAATGCCATGATTTATGAGTAGTTTTGTGAATCAGAAATAGGGCATTTTTATTGATGAAGTCGTTAAAGAAGAAGATAATAATAGCTGGATTGTTAATCCTTATTGGTAGTTCCGCCTTTCTGTTTTCCTGCCGAAAAGACATTTTTATTACAAATCCTGAAGCCAAACTTGCATTTTCAACAGATACCGTATTTTTTGATACTGTGTTTACCACCCTGGGAACTGCAACCCAGCGATTCCTGGTTTATAATCCACATGCAAAAAGCATTAAAATAAGTTCTATTGAGCTGGCAGAAGGAAAGCTCTCATCTTACCGGATTAACATAGACGGAGAACCAGCCACCAGCCTGAAAGATTATGCTCTTTTACCACAGGACAGCATCTATATTTTTGTGAATGTAACCATTGATCCAAACAGCTTTCAGCTACCCTTTATTGTAAAAGATTCCATTGTATTTCAGACCAATGGGAATGTACAGGATGTTAAACTGATGACCTGGGGCCAAAATGCTAATTTTCTTCGCGACTCGATTCTAGAATGCAATACTGTTTGGGATTCTGACTTGCCATATGTTATTTCCAATCATATAGGGGTGGATGAAAATTGCAAACTCACCATTAAACCGGGGGTTAAAATTTATTCAGATAATTTTTCAGGCATTTTTGTTTGGGGAACTTTGGAAGTTCTGGGAGATACGAATAATCCGGTTATTTTCCAGGGAATACGGCCAGAAATATATTACCAGGATATTCCGGGCCAGTGGTGGGGCATCCATTTTATACGTGAAAGCAAAGACAATGTCATTCGAAATGCTGAAATACGAAATGGCATGATTGGCATTCGAGTAGATTCTCTCCCGATAAATACCAATCCCAATTTATTGCTGGAAAACGTGAAAGTGGAGAATATGAGTGTAGTGGGTATTGTAGGTTATACTGCTCATATCATTGGGTTTAACTGTATCGTCAGCAATTGCTGTAAATACCTGGTTGTGGGTGAACTGGGGGGCAATTATGAGTTCTATCATTCAACTTTTGCCCATAATTCCTGCCAGTGCTACAGCCATGATCCAGCGCTGTCTTTTTTTAATACCGATAATGGCAGCTACTTAAATGATCTGAATGTAGTCATTGCCAATTCAATTATCTGGGGGCCAAAAGAAGAGGAAACGGATTTCAGAAAGACTGGAGGTGGCCAAAGCAGTATTTCTATTTCAAATACAATGATAACTACCAAACATACTGAATTCAATGATTTTGGAAATATTATGAACAAGGATCCAAAATTTATAAATCCCTGCAATTATAATTACGAACTGGACTCTGCATCCCTTGCAATAAACCAGGGAGATCCAGCTATTACTGGCTTGACTCCTTACCTAAAGTATGATTTCAGTGGTTTTGAAAGAAAAGATGGGAAACCTGATTTGGGAGCCTTGGAGTATAAGAATTAAATATATAATCATGAATAAAAAACCTTTGATTCTTATTTCATTAATTGGAATACTATTGCTGAACAGCTGCAAAGAAAGGAATGTCAATTCATCTGCTGGTGAAATTAACTATACCCGCACTATTATGGATATTTCAGTTTTAGGCCCGGGATTTCTGGCATCCGTGAATGAAAAAATTTACCATGCTGTTACAGAAGGGAAAATCAGTGCCTATGCGAATGACAGCCTGCTGGAGAGTTCAAAAATGACATTAGAGGAAGCAAAAAAAGCAGGTTCTTTGGAAGAAGCAATTGAACTGGTACCTGACCCTGATTATCCTGATTATTTCATTGATACGGTCATTACTCATTTATTCCGACTGACGGATATTACGGGCTATGAAATTTCTCATGTCTGGTCCATCAATACAGGATCAAACACCTATTCCGTTGCACCCAACGCATTTGCTATTACTTACAAACCTGTAATTGCAGGTGTTGAACTAAATGAGATGCCCCTTTTCTGGATTGCCTACAGTGATTTGGAAGCGCTTACCGGATCTGAAAACTACAAAAGCCTGAATAAGCTGGTATATCAAAAAACAACGGAGAGGGTTTCGGATTATTAACAATAGCTGTTTTGGATTTTTATTTTCAATCCTCAGGCCTGCTTTGGAATTCTATTTTAACCACCAAAACGCGAAGGCACTAAGTTTTTTTATCTGCTAAAGCATTATATACTTTTTACTTTTGCCTTTTCCCGAAGGGATGCCTTCGGCATTACTTTTTACTTTCAATAAAAAACCTACCACCTGATCTCTCAGCTACTCACCGTCAGCGGAAAGTGAGGATAGACCTTTTTGTAAGTATCGATTACCATATTCAGTAGAATTTTTCTGAATTCAGCAATATTTGTTTTATG
The DNA here is from genome assembly GCA_016776505.1 of Bacteroidota bacterium. GTDB lineage: Bacteria > Bacteroidota > Bacteroidia > CAILMK01 > JAAYUY01 > JABINZ01. The sequence continues at coordinate 22,378 of JADHTG010000033.1, read as the reverse complement.
AATAGCTGAAATGAACATGCTGTGAGGATGTTCACTAGCAAAATATGTTTTTTGCAATTGATCCATATTAAGGGTTCCATTATGCTTCTCCAGGCCCCATTCATCCAGGAACTCAGCAGCCAGATTATCGATCTTGTTGAACAAAACCAAAGTAGGTTTATGATCTACATGAAGCTCGGCCAGTGTCTGATTAACCGTTTGCATTTGCTGTTCAAAATCAGGATGAGATAGGTCAATTACATGGATCAGGATATCAGCCTCCCGGGCTTCATCAAGAGTTGATTTAAAACTCTCCACCAGTCTGTGGGGTAATTTCCTGATAAAACCAACAGTGTCCGATAATAGAAATGTAATCTGATCAATCACCACATTTCGAACAGTTGTATCCAGGGTCGCGAATAATTTATCCTCAGCAAACACATTGGATTTGCTCAACATATTCATGATGGTTGATTTCCCTGCATTGGTATATCCTACCAAAGCCACTCTCACCTTCTGTGCCCGGTTTTTCCTTTGAATTTTATTCTGCTTATCAATAGATTGTAATTTCTTCTTGAGAAGAGAAATCTTATTCCTGATGATCCTCCTGTCCGTTTCAATCTCAGTTTCCCCGGGGCCTCTTAATCCGATCCCCCCCTTTTGTCTTTCCAGGTGAGTCCATAAACCCGTCAACCTCGGCAATAAATATTCATACTGTGCTAATTCCACCTGTGCTTTTGACTGTGCAGTCTGTGCCCTTTTCGCAAAGATATCCAGTATGAGATTGGTTCTGTCCATGATGAAACAATCCAATACTTTCTCAATATTCCTGATTTGATTTGGACCCAGTTCATCATCAAAAACAACCAGTGACACATCATTTTCTTTTACAAATTCTTTGATCTCCTGGAGTTTACCTGAACCAACAAAAGTTTTTCTGTTGGCTTTGTCCAGCTTTTGGGTAAAACGACCAATTACCTTAGCCCCTGCAGTAAAAACAAGAAATGCCAATTCTTCCAGGTTCTCGTTTATTGCTTCCTCCCTGTCCTGTTGTGTAATAATTCCAACAATAACCACTTTATCCACCATATATTGTCATTTGCTTATAGTCATTTTAAATGCATAATTTATTCATTATTACAATAATCCTCTCAATACCAAAGTGGTAATGGATAAATTTCCCCATATGCCAATCGAACTACAAAGTTAGCTGATTACAAGAAGTGTATCGAATTGAAAGCATATTTATTGCTTATTCAATTATTATAACGCAATTTTGTATTGACTCATATCATTAAATGACCGGACTTTACAAAAATAATTTTCGTTTACTGCAAATTGGGATTTTGGTCCTGATTGCGAGCATATTCGTAGATTTTACTCAAGAGCGTATTGCTCCAAATCTGAATAATAAAATACAGTCCAATAAAATTCAGAAAGAAGTAAATGAAAAGGAAAGGATATGTCTTGAATTATTCAATAATTATGAGAGTATTCCGCCGGAAGAATATTATGAAACACTGGATAAACTGCTTGATATCGCCAGAGAAAAAAGGATTTTCTTTTATATATTTCAAAACACGCAGTTGGTACTTTGGACCAGTAATAAGGTCATTCCTGAAAAAATTATATTGCCTGAAAATGATTTAAAATTACAATTTCTGGCAAATGGCTATTATCTCCAGGTAAACCGGCGTTCAGGTGATTATCTGTTTACTGCATTAATCCCTGCTGAATCTGCCTACCCATATGAAAATAATTACCTCAAAAACAAATTTCAGCTCGGTAAATCCACCAATCATTTTAAGATTGTTAAAAGCGGGGAAGAAAATATTCAGAATAATCATTATGCCATTACAAACCTAAAAAATGAAGTCCTTTTTCAAATTAAACCATTAAAAAATACCAAACCACATGATTTGGTACTGGTTTTATATTTGATTGCAGCGCTGATCATTTTTGTATTTCTCAACAGGCAGATTATCAAACTTTTAAAGGAAAAAAGAACATTTCGGGGATATTTAATAACAGGAGTTACCTTACTCATTACATTTTTAGGATGGAAAGTATTCGGTGTTCCGAAAGTTATCTTTTCACACCAGGTATTTCAACCTGTGGTTTATGCAAGTTCAGATTTTCTCGGATCGATTGGAGATCTTTACATGACGGTTTTCCTTGTATCCTGGTTACTGTTTATTCTCGGCAAACAAATTCGGTTCAACCCTCCAAAAAATGAAAATATCCAGCTGATTCTATTGCCCTTTCTCTTCTTTGTCATGTTGTTGGCTGTAACTTTCGTTTCCAGGCTCATCAGGGGAATGGTAATGAACAGCAGCATTCCTTTGGATATGAGCGAATTCATCCGCTTTAACCTGTACAGTATTCTGGCCTTCCTGATTGTGTTTTTTCTCCTGTTCATTTTCCTGAATATCAGTTCATTATTTGTAAGAATTGTCAACATCAGGCAATTTGCATTTTGGAAGAGTTTTGTTTTATTTCTAATCCCTTCAGGGATTTATTATTTGATATTCAGGGATCAGCCAAGCTATTCTTACCTGCAGATACTGTTCCCTCTTATCGTGTGGCTGTTGTTTAGCTTTTATGGTTCATTAGAACAATTAAGCTTGAACTCATTGCTGGCATTTATTCTTATTAGTTCCGGCTTTGCTGCCCACCAAATAATTTCTGCCAATGATAACAAAGAAAAGGAAAATCGGAAATTACTTATTACCACTGTAGCAACCGACAGAGATGCTATTGGTGAACAATTAATCCTGGATGAAATAACAGAAATCAACGAAGATGATTACATCAAATCCTACTATTATAATCCATTAATATCCAAAGCGCTGCTAAAGAAGCGACTTAAGCAAATCTATTTTTCAGGTTACTTTAGCAATTTTGACCTGGTTGTAAATACATATTTGCCACGGGGTGAGCCATTTAAAAGCAACACTTTTATTCCCTATGGCAACTACCTGGATGTGATAAAGCAGTGCCAGGTAGTAGATAGCAGTGGCATGCTTTATTTCAGAAATACATTTGATGGAGCACCTGTCTACATCATCAATCTGGAAATAGAGAAAAAAGAAAAATTAGTTGGGAAACTGGTACTGGAACTTAAAAAGAAGCCTTTTCTGGAAGAAAGTGTTTATCCTGAACTGATCATTGAACACCATATCCGCAGGCAGGAAGAAATGAAAAACTATTCCTATGCCATTTATATTGACAATTTATTATCGAACCAGAAAGGAGAATATTCATACCCTATTACTTTTTTATCCAGGCCGGATATTCAGAACCATTATTACTTTTTCAACGAAAAGAAATACGAACATCTGTTTTACCGGATGAATGATGAGGTTACCATTATTATGAGCAAACAGGTGAACAATGTTTTCACATCACTGGCCCTGTTTTCAGTATTGTTTATATTATCCACCCTGCTACTGGGAGTTGGATATTATATTATCCAGGTAATCAGTAATATAAGCGAAAACAACCTCTTTTCCAAAAAATTCTGGACCAGCTTGAATCCCATTCCACATATGTACTTTAAAGGTAAAATTCAACTTACCATACTCATTTCTATCTTTTTTGCTTTATTCCTGACTGGTTTTGCCACCATTCGTTTTATCAGTTTGAATTCAATAAAAAACACGGAAATAAAACTTCAGAAAGAAATTAAAATTGTGAATGAAAGCTTATACTCCTATTTTGATCAGAATTCTGTTTACGAGGATGATTTATATGCCAAAATAATTAATGCAGCAGATTTATTTCGGACTGATATTAATGTCTTCGATCGTTTTGGAGTATTAACGGCTACTTCTCAAATACCTGTATACGAGCGCAAGATCATATCACAAATGATAGATGCTTCAGCATTTTACAACTTATGGATATTGCAAAAATCTCAATTGATTCAATATGAAAAAATTGGAGGAAAAATCACGTATTTATCCGCTTATTCACCCATCCGCAACAGCAAAAACGAAATCATAGGTTTTATTAATCTGCCTTATTTTGCTAAAGAAAAAGAAAACAAGGAAGAAATCACCAACCTCATAGTGACCATCGTTAATATCTATGTTTTTCTCTTTTTGTTGATTATACTGATATCAATTATTATCGCCAATACCTTTACTGAACCTCTTGAAATTATAAAGAGACACCTGAGCGACATTCAATTAGGGAAACCCAATATCCAGATAAGCTGGAATAGCAGGGATGAAATCGGGAATTTAATTGCAGAGTATAATAAAATGTTAATAAAAGTAGAGGAAAGTGCTGCTGTACTGGCCCGCTCAGAAAGGGAATCTGCCTGGCGTGAAATGGCGCAGCAGGTAGCACATGAAATAAAAAATCCCCTGACCCCGATGAAACTGAACCTTCAGCAATTGTTAAAGGCATGGGAAAACAAAGACGATGACCTGGAGGAACGATTCAAAAAAACCACCCAAATATTAATTAGCCGTATCAACACTTTGTCGCATATTGCTACAGAATTTTCTGCTTTTGCACGCATGCCTGAAGCCAGGCAAAAAGTGATATCCATTGATAAAATTCTGAAGGATGTAGCCCACTTTTACCGGTCAACAGATAAAATCCTGATTGATCTCAAACTGAATTCGCCAAGTTCCACTATACTGGGTGATGAAAGCCAGTTAAACCGGGCATTCAATAACCTGATCAGGAATGCTTTCCAGGCCACACCTGAAAGCAGGGAGCCCAAAGTAGAAATAAGCACAGAACAGAAAGGGGATCAACTGATCATTGGTCTCAAAGACAATGGGAAGGGTATTCCTGAAGAGTTAAAAGAAAAAATATTCCTGCCTAATTTCAGCACCAAAAGTTCAGGCATGGGCCTGGGACTGGCGATCGTCAAACGCATTATCGGTTCTGCCAACGGAGAGATCTGGTATGAAACCAAAAAAAATATTGGGACCACATTTTATATTTCTTTTCCTCTTTATACTAAAAAGAAGGAGAGTGATCTAACAGATTAGTTTAATAAAACTAATGTTTTTCTTAATCGTATCTGGTAACAAGATTTGACAACTTTTAAAAAGTTGTCAAATCTATCACCTTAGAAAATGCCATATTTCACCCACAGATCTTTTTTGCTCCAATACATAAAACTACAAATCAACTTCAGCCTAACAGAATTATTATTCATTCCATATCACAAGCTCATTTTTTATTTATCTTTGTTCCTTATAAAACCTAAATCTTAAATCAATGAATGGACTAGTCGGAATTGTAGCAGCGGTAGTAGGTGTATTACTATTTATTATCATATTTCTTTATTTTGTACCTCTTAATCTCTGGATCACGGCCGTATTCTCAGGAGTACGGATCAGTATTATCCAGTTGATTTTAATGCGTATTCGTAAAGTACCGCCTGCCCTGATTGTAAATGCATTAATCACTTCCACTAAAGCCGGTTTAAATGTCACTTCAAACGAAGTCGAAACGCACTTCCTGGCAGGTGGAAATGTAAACAATGTAATAAAGGCATTGATTTCAGCTGACAAAGCAAATATTCCTTTGACTTTTCAACTGGCAACAGCTATTGACCTTGCAGGCAGGGATGTTTTTGATGCGGTTCATATGTCGGTGAATCCCAAAGTGATCGATACAAAACCCATTGCTGCAATGGCAAAAGATGGAATTCAGCTGGTTGCCAAAGCCAGAGTTACTGTTCGCGCCAATATTAACCAATTGGTTGGAGGTGCAGGTGAAGACACTATCCTCGCCCGTGTTGGAGAAGGCATTGTTTCATCTATCGGTTCTTCACTGGATCACAAAGCGGTATTGGAAAATCCGGATAATATTTCAAAATTGGTATTGCAAAAAGGCCTGGACTCAGGAACCGCTTTTGAAATACTTTCCATTGATATTGCAGATATTGATGTAGGAAAAAATATTGGAGCTGTTTTACAAGCTGACCAGGCAGAAGCAGATAAGCAAATTGCACAGGCCAAAGCTGAACAGAAACGTGCTATGGCAGTTGCGGAAGAACAACAACAAAAAGCAAAAGCCCAGGAAGCCCGTGTTAAAGTGATTGAAGCAGAAGCTCAGATTCCTCTAGCAATGGCCCAGGCTTTCCGTGAAGGTAATCTCGGAATACTCGACTATTACAAATTCAAGAATATACAGGCGGATACAGATATGAGAGATTCAATTTCAAAGTCAACCGGTTCAAAAGAAAGCAAACCCGGTAAACCATCAAGCCCTAAGAAATAATTTGATCCAGTACTTTCTGCTGATCTATTTCTGCCATACATTTAAAATGCCCTTTGGGGCATTTTTTTTTGTAACCCAGTTTTGAGCATGGTCTGCATTTAAGGCCTGTTACTTCCGCATTATAATGGCTTGTTTTATAAGGATACATACCGAATCCAGGAATGGTATTTCCCCAAAAAACCACCATTTCTTTTTTAAAAGCAGCAGCTATATGCATCAGTCCGCTATCATTTGTCAGAATTTTTTCAGCATGTTTCAGCACGGCAGCGGATTCATTTAAAGAGAGTTTAGCACACATATTATACATATGGTTTCCACTTTCTTTACTTATTTGAAGAGCTCTTTCCACATCTTCCTTTCCGCCCAGGATGATAATCGGTTGACGGATTTTCCTGCACAGTTCAACCAGCTTTTCCTGGGGATATTGTTTGGTCATGAAGCGGGCTCCAATTGCCAGAGCCAAATAATGTGCAGGGATTTCTTTTATCCTCTTCATGGCAGATCGCTCTTCCTCCTCTGAAATAAAATAATCCAGTCCTTCCTCATCATTTTTTATTCCATACACATGAACAGCCTCAAAATAACGGTCTACAATGTGCTTATCAGGCAGCCAATTGATTTTGAAATTCACCAGCAGGTATTTCCTCCAATTCAGCTTGTTGAAGCTGTCTGATGGCACTTTCAATGCACGTTTTATTTTCAATGACCTCAGATTTTTATGAAGATCAATGATAAAGTCAAATTTCTCTTCTTTCAGCTCATTAATTGTTTTATTCAGATCATCCCTCAACAAATGCAATTTATCAATGTACGGATTATGAAGCAGCACTTCTTTGTAGCCTTCCTTCAATACAAAGTGTATTTCAGTATCATGCTCTTGTTTTTTTAAACACCTGATAATGGGAGTAGTCAGAACTATATCACCTATGGAACTTAAGCGGATGATGAGAATTTTCATGTATCCCGTTTTCTTTGTTCAAAAGTAAGCAATAGAAACAAAAAAAGGGAACTACATGGCTGCAGTTCCCTTTCCTTCATTTTTTATAATTATTTCGAAGAAATCATTTCTCCATCCCGGTATTCCTCTACTTTCACGACTTTGCCTGTTTCTTCATAATAAGTCCAGGTCAGGTGTTTTTTGTCATTTTTGTAATTTCCCTGTATCTTCAATTTTCCATTTTCATAATAATAGAAATAAGGACCATGTTTTTTCATTTTAGTCCCGATGATCTGTTGATCTCCCGTTTCAGAGAAAGTATTTACCTCAACAAATGAATATACTTCTTTTAGCTTGGATTTGGCCTCATCATAATAGGACTTACTGGTTTCATCCGTAATATGCTGTGAAAATCCGAAGTTTGCAAAAAGTAACATGCCGAATAAAAACAAAAATAATCTTTTCATGATCCTGTTTTTTCTTATCAAGTTTGCAAATTAGTTGCCAAGTTAAAATTCTTTCTTCATTCATACAAGAATATTACTCAAATACACGCATTTCTAAGAAATGCTGCTCCAGTCAAACTGATTTTTAGCCTGATCACTTAAGAATATTCTCAAATTCTTATTTTCTTCCTTTCCCAGTTCAGGGTCGCTGTCAATGAGATAGGAAGCAGCCAGCCGAGCCGCTTTTAAAATGCTGTGATCTGTAGCTAAATTGGCAATTCTGAAATTAATCAATCCGCTCTGCTGAGTTCCTGCCAGGTCTCCGGGACCACGGAGATTTAAATCCACTTCCGCTATTTTAAATCCATCATTGGTGCTGACCATAGTTTCCATACGGGTTCTTGCTTCATGGGTCAGTTTATTCCCCGTCATTAAAATGCAGTACGATTGATTGCCTCCCCGACCTACCCTTCCGCGTAACTGATGCAGTTGGGATAATCCAAAACGCTCAGCACTTTCAATCACCATGGCAGTGGCATTGGGAACATCCACTCCTACTTCGATAACGGTTGTAGAAACCAGTATATGCAATTCCCCTTTTTTAAAACGAGCCATTTCCAATTCCTTATCCTCTGATTTCATTTTACCATGCACTATCCCAAGCTGGTATTCAGGACGTGGAAAATCTCTTGAAATGATATCATATCCATCCATCAGGTTTTGATAATCCAGTTTCTCTGATTCCTGTATAAGAGGATACACAATATACACCTGCATGCCCTGTTTGATGATCTTTTTGATGCTCCCCTGGACAGCAAGCCGGCTTTTCTCAAAATAATGCCTGGTGATGATCTCTTTTCTGCCAGGTGGCATTTCATCTATCACCGACACATCCAGGTCACCATAAAAAGTCATGGCCAAAGTGCGGGGAATCGGGGTTGCTGTCATCACCAATACATGTGGTGGTGTTGCTGACTTAGCCCATAACCGGGCACGCTGCGCCACACCAAACCGATGCTGTTCATCGATAACGGCCAGGCCGAGGTTTTTAAACACCACTTTCTCTTCCAATAAGGCATGAGTGCCTATCAAAATGTGAAGTTCCCCGGAACGTAGGTCCTCATCAATTTGTTTGCGGACTGCAGTTTTTGATGAACCGGTCAATAAACCCACATTCACTCCTAAATGAGTTTTCAGAATTCCGATATTCTGAAAATGCTGATTGGCAAGGATCTCGGTGGGCGCTATGATCAGGGCCTGGAAGCCATTGTCAATTGCAATAAGCATGCTCATTAACGCCACAATTGTTTTACCACTTCCTACATCCCCTTGCAGCAAACGGTTCATTTGCTTTCCGCTTTTCATATCCAACCTGATTTCCTTGATCACTTTCTTTTGAGCATTCGTCAGTTCAAAAGGTAAAACATCCTGATAAAATTTATTAAAATGATCACCTACAGTGCTGAATACATGTCCTTTATAATAGTTCTTCCTGTGTTGTTTGTACTTCAATAATTCATATTGAAGTATAAATAGCTCTTCGAACTTCAGGCGATTCCTGGCTTTTTCAACCTCCGCCAGATCAGCTGGAAAATGAATGATCCTGTAAGCTTCATCCCTGGATATTAATTTGAATTGATGAATGAGGGCAGCGGGTAGAATTTCAGGAATTTTTTCAGATAATTTGCTGTGAAGTTCAATTTGAAGTTTAAATATTCCCTTGCTGTCCAGGCCTTTGGCTACTGCCTTTTCACTGCTGCTGTAAACAGGTTGAAATTTTACCTGAGCTTTTCGCTCATCCCTTTCGGCAAATAACTCTATTTCAGGATGCACCATGTTATAGCTCGACTTAAATCGTGTAGGTTTGCCAAAAGCAAGGAATTCATAGCCTACCTGCAATATCTTTTTTATCCATTTCTGTCCTTTAAACCAGACCAATTCCATGCTGCCACTGTTATCTTTAATCCTGGCAATTAAGCGTTTCCCTTTACCGCTTCCCACCTCAGCAATGGATGTGACTACCCCTTTAACCTGGATATAAGCTGCATCTGAATCAATTTCTGAAATTTGATAAATTCTGCTTCTGTCCACATATCGGAATGGAAAATAATTCAGCAGATCACTGAAAGTAAAAATCTCCAGATATTTTTTCAACACTGCTCCACGTGCCGGCCCCACTCCTTTCAGGTATTCAATCTCTGTATTTAATATGTGTTTGGGATATGGCATGAAGTGATTTATGATTTCAGATTTTGTTTAAACCGTTGCGACCTCTGCGTCTTTGCACGCAACCAGTAAGCAGTAAGCCTTCGACTACGCTCAGGGACACTGTCGGACTGAGCGCCTGCCCGCGCAGGCGGGGAGTCGAAGTCCTATTCCTAACTAAAAAGAAGTGATTTATGATTTCAGCTTCGCCTTCGACAAGCTTATAGCGACCGTAGGATTTATAATTCATTTCCATTCCAGGCTGTTGATCATGTGTTTGATGTCAATTTTGAGGAAATCTATAATTGGATCAAGGGAATCACGGTTGATTCGACTGTTAAAATAAAGTGAAGCCCTTAGGTAATGACTAATAGAGTCTGTTACAAAAAACTGAACTGCGGAGGCTGTGCTCCCTTCCAGTTCATACAATTTACCCGTAACCCCCTTATCTGTTTGAATAAAGCTTTCCCCGATGGCATCGGCTTTTACACTGTGTTTATATACCAGATCCCTTGAATCCCTGACCAGGGTATAAAAGTGCTCAATGTCATCTAGCTGTTTATAACTCAGGTGCAAACGTGCTTCAAATGGAACATAAAAAATGTTAAACCAACAGGGTTCTGAATTCCTGCTTTTGTCTTTTTCAAGTTGGGCATATATGGGGTATTCAAATGTAAAATGACAGCTGCTGTCAAAAAGCTGGTAGCTATGTTCAGGATATTCAATTCGAAAATAGCCGGGAGGTTTGGGGGTGTAAGCCTCCTTGCATGAAAAAAAGCCAAAAAAGATAAACAAGGAAAATAATATGATCAGTGATTTGCTTTTAAACATCTGACAAAAATACTAAAAATGTGATGGAAGATGTTTGTCGGTTCTTGTTTGAATTCCCTGTTAATTTATTTGATAAAAATAAGTGAATTCTGCTCAAAACTTTAAAGGCCTGCTTCAATAATTGAGATCAGGTATCTTGATTTGTTTAAGTAAACTCCTTATTATTTGGTCTTAAGCCATATAATCACTTTATTTTCCCGGCATTATAATAAACGACCTAAGGGTTCATGAAAGCAATTAATCAAAAAATCCTCATATTTGCGCAATAATTTTTAAGCAGTGAAATACATATTATTCGGCTATTTAGCTGAAAATAAAAAGAGCAGGAAAGATTAACAACATGTCGAAATTCAAAGAATATAAAAACTACAATCACAGCCAGATTGAAGAAACCATCAAAGAATTTTGGCAAACCGATCATACTTTTGAAAAAAGTATCAGCAGTAGGGAGGGAAAAACTCCTTTTATTTTTTACGAAGGGCCCCCATCTGCCAATGGAATGCCTGGCATCCATCACCTGCTCTCGCGCACACTCAAAGATATCTTTTGCAGATACAAAACGCTTCAGGGATACCAGGTAAAAAGAAAAGCCGGCTGGGATACGCATGGCCTTCCTGTAGAAATATCGGTTGAAAAATCTTTGGGGATCACCAAGGAAGATATCGGACAGAAGATAAGCGTGGAAGAATATAATGCAGCCTGTCGAAAAGATGTATTGAAATTCAAGGATTCCTGGGACGAGATCACACAGAAAATGGGTTACTGGCTTAACCTGGATGATCCTTATATCACCTTTCATAACAAATACATTGAATCTGTATGGTGGCTTCTTAAAGCGCTTTATGATAAAGGAATGCTGTATAAAGGCTACACCATTCAGCCATATTCACCTGCTGCCGGCACCGGACTAAGTACACATGAATTAAATCAGCCCGGTTGTTACAAAGATGTGAAAGACACTTCAGCAGTTGCTCAATTCAAGCTTATTCAAGATATCAAATCCCAGTTTTTATTTGATTTATCAGATACAGAGGTTTATTTTTTAGCCTGGACCACCACACCCTGGACCTTGCCATCCAATACGGCGCTGGCGGTCGGGAAAAAAATTGTGTACCAGCTTATTAAAACAATCAATCCCTATTCAGGAAAGCAGATTCATGTCATCCTGGCCAAAGACCTGGTGGCAAAATATTTCCCGTCAGAAAATGCAGCACTCAATTTTGCTGATTACAGGGAAGGAGATAAAAACATTCCTTTCAAATTAATTCATGAGGTAAAGGGGAAGAATCTGTCCGGGATCCGCTTCGAACAACTCCTGGATTTTGCCCAACCTGATGATGGCGATGCTTTTGTATTGGTTAGCGGGGATTTTGTTACTACAGAGGAAGGGACAGGAATAGTGCATATTGCACCCAGTTTTGGAGCTGACGATATGAAGGTGGCCAAAGAAAACGGACTGGGTGCCCTGACTTTGGTCAACAGAAAGGGTCAGTTTACAGAAGAAATGGGTGAGTTTGCAGGCCGATATGTAAAAACTGAATACGATGATGATTACAATCCTGAAAAAGACCTGCCCGTGGATGTGGAGCTTGTTATCAAATTGAAAAAAGAGAATAAACTCTTCAAAACTGAAAAATACATCCACTCCTACCCCCATTGCTGGAGAACGGATAAACCTATACTGTATTATCCGCTGGATTCCTGGTTTATCAGAACAACCGCTGCCAAAGAAAGATTAATTGCATTGAATAAAACCATCAACTGGAAACCCAAATCCACCGGTTCGGGACGATTTGAAAACTGGTTGGAAAACCTGGTCGACTGGAATCTCTCACGCTCCCGGTTCTGGGGAACCCCTTTGCCCATCTGGCGATCGGAAGATGGAGAGGAAAAATGCATTGGATCCCTGGCCGAACTCAAAGTGGAAATTGAAAAATCAGTTGCAGCAGGCTTGATGCAGGAAAATCCATTGAAAGATTATATGCCCACAGATATGTCGGATGAAAACTACGATAAATTCGATCTTCATCGACCTTATGTGGATCAGATCATCCTGGAATCTGGTTCTGGAAAAGCCATGAAAAGGGAAATGGATTTAATCGATGTATGGTTTGACTCAGGCTCAATGCCCTATGCGCAATTTCATTTTCCATTCGAAAATAAGGATATTGCCTCTTATTTTCCTTCTGATTATATCAGTGAAGGAGTCGACCAAACCCGTGGCTGGTTCTTTACTTTACATGCTATTGCAGGCATGGTATTCGATTCTGTTGCTTACAAAAGTTGTTTATCACATGGCCTGGTCCTGGATAAGCTGGGAAATAAAATGTCAAAAAAGCTGGGAAATTCGGTGGATCCTTTCAAGGTCATGGATCAGTATGGCGCTGATGCCACCCGTTGGTATATGATCACCAATGCACAAGTATGGGAAAATTTGAAGTTTGACGTGGAAGGTGTAAATGACGTCCGGAGAAAATTTTTTGGAACACTTTACAATACCTATTCTTTCTTTGCCCTTTATGCCAATATTGATCATTTCACTTTTGCAGAAGATGAAATACCCCTAAGTAAGCGTCCTGAACTCGACCGCTGGATTATTTCTGAATTAAACAGCCTGGTAAAGGACGTCAGCCTGTATTATGAAGAGTATGATCCCACGAAAGCCGGTCGATTGATCCAGGCTTTTGTCTCGGATCACCTGAGCAACTGGTATGTCCGTTTAAGCCGCAGGATCTTCTGGAAAGGAGAATACAGTCATGACAAGATATCAGCTTACCAAACACTTTACCGTTGTTTAATTGATGTGGCCAAGCTGATCTCCCCCATTGCACCCTTTTTCTCTGAACAGATTTATATCGATCTTAACAGGCTTACAGCAAAATGCAATGTCAGTTCGGTTCATTTGTCTGACTTTCCAATTTGTATAGAAAAAGAAATTGACAAAGAGTTGGAGGAAAGAATGCAGATTGCCCAGGATATTTCATCCATGATATTGTCTCTCAGGAAAAAAGAAAATATAAAAGTTCGTCAGCCATTGAATAAAATTCTGATTCCAATTATCAACAAAAGCTTCAAAGCCAAGGTAGAAAAGGTCAGGGACATCATTTTAAGTGAAACCAATGTAAAGGACATTGAATACATTGAAGACACCAGGGGTGTTATTGTAAAAAAGATAAAACCTGATTTTAAAAAACTGGGGCCCAAATTTGGCAAACAGATGAAACAACTGGCCATTTTATTGAGTCAGCTGGATCAGGATGAAATTCTTAAGTTGGAAAATGAAGGGATTCACAAACTGGTTTTAAAGGGACAAGAAGTGGTTATTGATAAAGATGATTTGGAGATCTTATCCGAGGATATACCAGGTTGGTTGGTAGCTAATATGGGTAATTTGTCCGTAGCTCTTGATATCACTATTTCTGATGATTTGAAATATGAAGGACTCAGTCGTGAAATAGTAAACAGAATTCAGAACTTAAGAAAATCAAAAGGATTTGATGTGACTGACCATATCCACGTCCAAATTGAAAAAGAAAGCGAGATAGAAAAAGCAATAAATCAATTTAAAAACTATATTTGCAGTGAAACTTTAGCAGATAAATTAGAGGTCTCAGGAGCTATTCAGGAAAATAGTGATATGATTGAAATTGATGATTTGAAAATAAGATTACGGATTACCAAAGTTTAAAACCATGGAAGACGCAAACGTAAAAAGTAGATATACTGATGAGGAATTAGAGGAGTTCAAACAAATAATCTTCAGCAAGCTTGAAAAAGCGAATGAAGAACTTAAGTTTCTGCAAGACTCAATTCTGAATCCGAACGAACATGGTACTGATGATACACATCAGGTGAATAAACTTTTGGACGACACCAGTTATTCTCTTGAAAAAGAAAATCTTAGCCGACTCGCTGACAGACAACGTAAATTTATTCACAGTCTTGAAAATGCACTGATCAGGATTGAAACCAAAACATACGGAATTTGCAGGGAAACCGGGAAATTAATCGCCAAGGAAAGATTGCGCGCGGTACCGCATGCTACATTAAGTATTGAAGCCAAACAAAAACAGGCCTGATTTTGAAATTTCTCAAGCCATTAATAATAATTATATTCGTATTGACAGCTGACCAGATTTTTAAAGTCTGGGTGAAAAGCAATATGCAGCTGGGTGAAGAAATCCATGTTATCGGCAATTGGTTTATTTTACATTTCACTGAAAATAACGGCTTTGCATTTGGCTTTGAATTTGGAGGTCGGGTGGGCAAGTTCATTTTAACATCCTTCCGTATTGTGGCTGTTGGATTTATTGCCTACTTCCTGTGGCGAATGATCAAGCAAAATGCTCCCAATGGATTTACCCTGAGTTTAAGCCTTATTTTTGTGGGCGCTATTGGAAACATTGTGGATTCTGTGTTTTATGGCGTCATTTTCGACTATGCTTCCTTGTTTCATGGTAGGGTAGTTGATATGCTTTATTTTCCTATTATCCGGGGAACATTCCCTGACTGGTTCCCAGCCATTGGAGGAAATCCTTTTTTATTCTTTCGACCGGTTTTTAATATCTCGGATTCTGCTATTACCATCGGAGTTTTTATCATATTGATTTTTTACAGAGGTTTTCTGAAAAAGTTTTAACATCTTTTTGTACAGATGATTATTGCAAAAGGCATACGCAAATCATTCGATACATTGCAGGTATTGAAAGGAATTGATTTGTCCGTTAAAGCGAGTGAAATAGTATCCATTGTGGGTCCTTCAGGTGCTGGGAAAAGCACTCTGCTTCACATCATAGGCAGTATTGATTCTCCGGATGAGGGAAGCGTTCTGATAAATGACATCAACATACACACATTAAATCCCCGCAAGCTGGCTCATTTCAGAAGCAGCAACATTGGTTTCATTTTTCAGAACCATCACCTGCTGCCCGAGTTTACTGCCCTTGAAAATGTATGCATACCAGCTTTTATAGCAGGAGAAAACAAGCATAAAACAGTAAAAAAAGCAAAAGACCTTCTGATTTACCTGAAGCTGGAAGACAGGCTAAGCCATCAACCGGGTCAGATGTCAGGGGGAGAAGCACAACGTGTGGCTGTAGCCAGGGCACTTATTAATAACCCGAAAGTAGTATTGGCAGATGAGCCATCAGGCAACCTGGATACCCAAAACTCGGTGGAACTTCATCAATTATTTCTTGACCTGAGAACTAAATTCGGACAAACCTTTATCATCGTCACCCACAACCAGCAATTGGCTAAGCAATCCGACCGGATTGTTACATTGAAGGATGGGATGATTGAAAATAGTTGATTTATACATATTGCGATTTGTGAATTGCGGATTGCAGGCTGCCGACTGGAAATTGCTGATTGCGGACTGAGAAGGGAGGACTGCGGACTGCCGACTGCTAATTGTCAATTGCGAATTGAGGACTGAGGACTGAGGACTGCCGGCACCAATTGCCGACTCCTAAATTGCCTTCTTGAAATGTAAAAACAGGGCCCTTTCGTTTAAATTGTTAAGTCCATATTCAAAACGAAAAACCATGTCGTAATAAGTGACCAGGTCCAGGCCGATCCCTGCACTTATCAGCCATTTATTTTGCAGGTCATAATGCTTGAAATTGCCATTATCATAAACATATCCATTATCTGTAAATACTTTCAGATACATGTCAAATGGTATGCGGTTGAATTTTGGAAGTTGGATCGAACTAAAATTTATAACTGTTGAAAAGAAGTGATATTTCAATTCATTTCTATTCAGGATGTAAGCCTGCCCTTTTACAAGGTAATACTCAAATGAACGAACAAATATGCCATGATAACCAAAGTTTGGTGCTATTAAAAATGCTTGCATTTTATCACTTGAAAATTCTCCTGATAGTTGTCCGGCATAAAAAAGTCTTTCAGAAAAGGGTTTATAAGCAGCAAACAATGCATTCATATTTAAGTAATTCACGTCACTGAAAATCCCTAAACCCAATTTTGAGAATTCAAGTACTGTATGATATCCTCTTCTTGGATAAAAATGAATGTCTGTTTTATTTGATTCGTAGACATAGGTAAAACTGAAGTATTGTTGATTAGTCTGCTTATTTCCAAAGTATACAGGATTTAAATCAAGGATGGTGTCAGCTATATGATCTTTATTGAAGGAAATATTAAAACGATGGGTATTATCAATTTTATTTCTATAAGAAAATTCCACATCCAGCCTCATGCGATTCCGGATAAAATCATTTTGTCGAAAATAGAGCAACTCATTGGATATGTTTGTTCCATAGGCGAATTCTCTATTCCGGAGGTATTGAGCTTTCAGCAGCAAGCCGGATTTTTGATTTTTTGCAAAATAGGGAATTTCATAACCGAACAAGAGCTGTTGAGAAAATCCGCTTTGCAACAGCCCGTTAAAAGTTTCATTCCGTCCCCGACAATTTTGCTGGCTTAGAACCAATCCATACTCAATCCGTTTAAGATCATGATCGTATAAATTCCACCATTCATTCAGGCTTCTATCCGCTAATTCAACTATGAAAGACAGGATTGTATACCATCTTTCTTTTACAACTATAATAAAACTTATATTATTTTGTACTCCCTGCTGGCCGACAACACTTACTTCCAGGAACAAATGAAGATTAAAAATGTGATTTTTGTTAATCTCACTGATGGTATCTAAATCGGAAGCAGGAATATAATCCCCTGTTTTAAATGTCAATTCACGCAAAATAACATGTTTTTGGGTTTTTTTATTCCCCAAAATCACAATTTCAGATACCAGCAAAGAATCATTTGAAGAGTATTCTACAGCTTTGGCCATAGTTTCAAATTCCAGAATAAATATAAACAGGATTGAAATGACGGCCTTAAAAATATGTATCGTCCTGCTTAGATGCATGAAATAAAGTTTTGAAACCAGCAAAAATAGGTATATTGACTCATTCGAATACAATTCGTTCAATTTGCACGAGTATCTTTAATTCTTTGTTATTTTGAAGTGTTAAGTGGACAAATAATTTTGAATCGCACTTAATTCTTAAGGAAATTTCATTTTCAAAATCTAGCATAATAATGAAAGTAATCGCCATCATTCCAGCACGATATCATTCAAGCCGCTTCCCTGGTAAACCTCTGGCCATGATAGGAGATAAATCCATGATCAGAAGGGTTTTTGAAAGGGTGAAGCTCAGTGGAGTCACGGAAGCAATTATTGCTACTGATGATGACCGAATTTTGAAACATGCAGAAAATTTTGGAGCAAAGGTCATTCTGACATCCTCAAAACACAAAACGGGTACAGAACGCTGCGCTGAGGCATACGAAAAAAATGGGGCTGCATATGAAGTAGTCATTAATGTCCAGGGAGACGAACCTTTCATTGATCCAGCACAGATTAAATTATTAAGCAAAACATTTGAAGATCAGCAGATCCAGATTGCCAGTTTAATGGAAAAAATAACAAAATTAGAAGAACTTGAAGATCCAAATACAATTAAGATTGCAGTAGACCATCAAAATTTTGCCTTGTATTTCAGCAGGTCTGTCATTCCTTTCATGCGGGATAAAACCAAAAAAAACTGGCTAAAGGACAAGGCTTATTGGAAACATATAGGGATATATGCTTTTCGTTCATCGGTTTTGAAAGAAATTGTTAAATTGCAGTCCATTCAGATTGAAGCAGCCGAATCGCTTGAGCAACTAAGGTGGCTTTATTACGGTTACAGAATAAAATTATTGGAGAGTAGTTTCGGTGGTATTTCTGTGGATACTCCGGAAGATCTTGAACAAGCTAATTTAATATTGAATAACACTTACATCTAAATGGAAAAAACATTAACACGCTACATATTCGTTACAGGAGGTGTAGCTTCCTCCTTGGGAAAAGGGATACTGGCCTCTTCATTAGCGAAACTATTACAGGCCTCGGGATATAGAATAACGATTCAAAAGTTTGATCCTTATATCAATGTCGATCCGGGCACTTTAAATCCTTATGAACATGGTGAATGCTATGTGACAGATGATGGTGCTGAAACCGATCTTGACCTGGGACATTATGAACGCTTTTTAAACCAGCCTACTTCTCAAATGAACAATGTTACCACAGGAGCTGTGTACCAGTCAGTTATAAATAAAGAAAGACATGGTGATTTTTTGGGAAAAACGGTCCAGGTAATCCCTCATATTACAGATGAGATAAAAAGTCGGTTTACCAAATTGGCTGAAAGTGGAAATTTCGATATTGTAATTACAGAAATCGGTGGTACTGTTGGTGATATTGAATCCACTCCTTTTGTGGAAGCAGTCCGCCAGTTTAAATGGGAGCTGGGTCCTGAAAATTGCATTGTCATTCACCTGACACTTATCCCCTTTTTGAAATCTGCCGGAGAGTTAAAAACCAAACCCACGCAACATTCTGTAAGAGTGCTGCAGGAACACGGAATTCAACCTGACATCCTGGTCTGCCGTGCTGAACATGCTCTGACCAAAGACATCCGGGCAAAAATTGCTCAATTTTGCAATGTAACAACTGATTCAGTTATTGAAGCGATTGATGTAGACACCATTTATGAAGTGCCACTGAAAATGAAAGCTGAGAATTTAGACAGGGTAGTCCTTTTTAAGTTGAAGCTGATGGCCAGGCAGGATCCTGAACTTACCGACTGGAAAAAATTCATTCAAAAGTTAAAAACACCTGTTAGCGAAGTATCCATTGCACTTATTGGTAAATACACTGAATTGCCTGATGCCTACAAATCCATCCAGGAATCTTTTACTCATGCATCTGCTGAGAATGAATGTAAAGTAAATGTCGATTATATTTCATCAGAATATATCAATTCCAACAATGTATCTGAAAAACTTCAAAAGTATCATGGAATACTAGTCGCTCCTGGCTTTGGTGACCGGGGAATTGAGGGCAAAGTGACTTCTATTCAATATGTACGCGAAAATAAGATCCCTTTCTTCGGTATATGCCTTGGAATGCAATGCGCAGTCATAGAATTCGCGCGCCATGTATTAAATCTCAGCAAAGCCCATTCAACTGAATTCGATCCGGATACTGAATATCCTGTGATCGACCTGATGGAAGAGCAAACCCGGATTATCAATAAGGGAGGAACTATGCGCCTGGGCTCCTATCCCTGTGATCTAAGTCCGGATAGTAAAACTTTCAAGATATACCAGCAAAAATCAATTGCTGAAAGACACAGGCATCGATTTGAATTTAACAATAAGTACAGGGACGACTTTAATAAAGCAGGATTTCGTTCTGTAGGATTAAACAGCAAGAGTGATCTGGTGGAAATCATGGAATTGAAAAAACATCCCTGGTTTATCGGCACCCAGTTTCATCCGGAATTAAAAAGCACAGTTGCAAAACCACATCCATTGTTTGTTGATTTTGTAGGTGCTGCCATAGCCTATGCAAAAAGTTAATTATACTTTATGAGTTTTGAATTTCATAAATACCATGGAACAGGCAATGATTTTATCCTGGTGGATGACCGGAATCTTGAGTTCCCAGCTGATAATCATGCATTAATCAGCGACATGTGCCACAGGCGATTTGGGATCGGTGGGGATGGATTAATTCTTCTCCAAAATCATCCGGATGTTGATTTTGCCATGAAGTATTATAATTCAGATGGCATTGAGGGAAGTATGTGTGGGAATGGAGGCAGATGCATTGTGCAGTTTGCCAAAGATTTGAAAATAGCAGACACCTATTGTGAATTCATGGCTATCGATGGTTTGCATAAAGCAGATATCCTGGAAGGGAATATTCAATTGTCAATGCAAAATGTAACAGGTTTTAGAAAATGGGAGTCCCACTTTTTTTTAGATACTGGCTCCCCACAGCTGGTTATTTTTAAGGAATCCGTAGATGCAACAGAAGTAGTTTCTGAAGGAAGAAAACTCAGATACAATAAAAATATTGCTGAAAATGGCTGCAATATCACTTTTGTGGAACTACTGGAAAGCAATAAACTTAAGATCCGCACCTATGAAAGAGGAGTGGAAGATGAAACCTGGGCTTGTGGTACAGGAGCCATTGCATCCGCTATCGCATACACGATTCAGTATCAGAAGTCGGATATATATAATGAAATTGAGGTAAATACTAAAGGAGGAGATCTTATAGTTCGATTTAAAAAAGAAGAAAATGTATTTAGCCGGGTATTCCTTTCCGGACCTGCCCAATTTATTTATAGTGGTGTATACCCCTGATTAGATTAATTTTATTGTATGATCTTTAAACGAATGAAATCAGAATACAATAATTTTATGTCCTGTTTTATGCAACTCAAGCAAAGCAATCAGTTATGAGAATTATTCTTTTTATTACCCTGTTTTCATGTACGTTAATGAGCATTTATGCGCAGGATATAACGCAAAACCAACCTGATATTTATTGGAAAATCATCAAATCGGAAAATTTTAAAATAATTTTCCCGGATTATATAGGGGAAGAGGCTCAACGTGTAGCTAACACCATGGAGCAATTGCGTGAACCATTAAGCAAAACACTCAACACCAACATGAGAAAATGGCCCATCATACTCTCTACAAATGGTGCTATGGCTAATGGATATGTTACATTAGCGCCAAAACGGAGCGAATGGTATTCTGCTCCTCCACAGGGAACATTACTGGGTACTGGAGAATGGTATAATTTATTGGCAATTCATGAAGGCCGGCATATGTCTCAATACGATAAAATGGATCGTGGACTCACCAGGTTATTGCATATTTTATTCGGACAGTCCATCGCATCAGGATTATCAGCTTTATCGGTTCCATCCTGGTACTGGGAAGGAGATGCGGTAGGAACAGAAACAGCTTTAAGCCTGAGTGGCCGGGGTCGGATTCCCTCATTTGATATACACAGCAGAACCCTCCTGTTGAACGACAGCAAATACAATTATTACAAAGCAGCCAGCCGTTCATTAAAAGATTATTACCCAAATCATTACGTTTTAGGATATCACCTGACTACACATGTGAAAAGAAATTATCCGGTAGAAAGCTGGAGCCAGATTGCAAAGAGAACTGCTCGCTTTTCTTTAAGTCCATTTCGATTTTCAAGGATGCTGAGGAAGGAAACTGGATTCAATGCTAAAAAAACCTACAACAACTGCATGCAAGAGCTCGATTCATTGTGGCGCAAGCAATTGGATGGATTAATTTTTACCAAAGCAAGCATCTTGAACAAAGAGAAGAAAAAGGTATTGACAAATTATACATATGCTCGGGATGCAGGAGATTTTATAATCTGTTTAAAAAGTGGGATGGCAGATGCATACCAATTGGTAAAAATTGATAAAATAAGCGGGGAAGAAACAAGAATCAGGCAGGCTGCTGCCTATGATAAATTTTCTTATGCAAATGAATGGCTCTGCTGGAATGAATATCATTCTGATCACAGATACCTGAATCAAAATTATTCGAATATCGTTTTAATCCAACTGGATTCTAATAAGCCTGTTTATCTCACTTCAAAATCAAGATATTTTGTTCCCAGTTTAAGTCCGGACGGGGAGCATTTTGTTGCCGTGGAATATACGAATGACCGTACTTGCGAATTACTACTTTTCAACAGGCAATCACAAATTATTGACAGGCGTTTCCCTAATCCTGAGAATTACTTTATACAAACACCTGCCTGGGATATAGGAGGACAACGGATAGTGTACACCCAACAAAAATATCATGGAAAATCATT
>JADHTG010000032.1 GCA_016776505.1 Bacteroidota bacterium | reverse complement strand
CAGAAATGATCAATTTAGGATTATTCAGCAAAGAGGAGGTCATGAAACAGCCTCCTGACAAACCACTGTATAAAAAATATTTTATGCATGGTAATTCGCATTTCATTGGGCTGGATGTTCATGATGTCGGAACAAAACAGACTATTTTTAAGGAAGGGATGGTATTGTCTTGTGAACCGGGACTTTACATTGAAGAAGAAGGATTGGGTGTCCGAATTGAAACAAATGTTTTGATTACAAATAAGGGTCCTGTTGATTTAATGGAAAATATTCCTGTTGAATTAGAGGAGATTGAAAATCTGATGGCAGATCAGACTACAAGGGTTTAGAAATCCTGTCCTGTTCCATCAGGGGTATTTAAAATCAATAGCTGCTTTTTCATCTCTGACTGTTATTACATAATCTTTAAATGCAAGATGTGCCGGATGGATTTGATATTGCTGTAGATCGTCAATGGTCTCAAAATCAATCATAAGGCAAATATCATAGTTCGAGGGAGGAGCATCCGCATGATTAATACCGACTTCCAGTTTATTAATGACTTGAATCTCATTTTTTAATGCTTCCAGATGGCTTTTCATCTCGAGAGCGAGTTCTTTTTTCGACCTTCCATTCAGCTCGTTTTTGAGTGTCCAGAGAACAATGTGTTTAATCATTTTTTCCTGCAAAAGTAAGTCTATTGCTTTTCTAAAATGATTAAAATTAATCCTAACTTTGCTCCTTTATTTTTAATCCAATTGCTAAATTTCATTCCAAATGTTTGATTCCAATGTATATGAAAGCAGACGTAAAAGACTTCGTGAATCTGTAAAATCGGGGGTTATTCTCATATTAGGCAACAATGAAGCTTCGATGAATTATCCAGCCAATACCTATCACTACCGGCAGGATTCAAATTTTCTATACTTCTTTGGCCTGGATCATGATGGTTTTGCAGGTGTCATGGATGTGGATTCTGGAGAGGATTATATCTTCGGGAATGATGTCGATATGGATGATATTATCTGGATGGGTTTTCAACCCAGCTTGAAGGATCGTGCTGTAAAAGTCGGGATAAAAAATACAGCACCATTGGCGAAATTAGATGATTTTATTAAAGATGCAACAGCTACAGGACGTAAAATCCATTTTAGCAGTCCTTATCGATACGATAATTTACTCAGACTCGAAAATCTGACTGGAATTCATCATTCTCAAATAAAAGCAAAGTTTTCTGAAGAGCTGGTTAAAGCAATTGTCTCATTACGCTCTATCAAAGATGAGGGTGAAATTATCGAAATTGAAAAAGCAATAGACACAGCCTATTTAATGCATACTACAGCCATGAAAATGGCTCAACCGGGTGTTGTAGAACAGGAAATTGCCGGAACAATTGAAGGAATTGCATTGGCTCACGGAGGCCCGGTTTCATTTCCTGTAATTTTAAGTATGGACGGGCAAACACTACATAATCATTATCATGGGAATACATTGGTGGAAGGTCGGATGATGGTCTGTGATGCCGGTTGTGAAACTACAATGCACTATGCTTCAGATATTACACGAACGGTTGCTGTCGGTGGTAAATTCAATCAAAGGCAAAGGGAAATTTACGAAGCTGTTTTGCAAACCAATATGGAAGCTATCAAACATGTGAAACCCGGCTTCAAAAATCTGGATTTGCATTTGCTTGCAGCTACCACTCTTGCAACATCTCTTAAAGAAATTGGCCTGATGAAAGGAAACATAGATGAGGCAGTTGCCCAGGGCGCCCATGCATTATTTTTTCCGCATGGCCTGGGGCATATGATGGGACTGGATGTTCATGATATGGAAGATCTGGGAGAAAATTATGTGGGCTATGATGAGGATGTTCAGAGAAGCTCTCAATTTGGTCGTGCTTTCCTGAGATTGGGAAGAGAATTGAAAAAAGGTTTCGTTTTTACAATTGAACCGGGTTGTTATTTTATTCCTGCCTTAATTGATCAGTGGAAAGCAGAAAATAAATTCAGCGAATTCATCAATTACGATTTAGTCGAAAGTTACAAGGATTTTGGCGGTGTTCGTATCGAGGATGATATTCTGGTCACTGATGATGGATTTAGGGTACTAGGAAAACCCATTCCCAAAACCATTTCTGATATTGAGGATATCATGAGCTAAATACAGTTTAGCATTCATTACCTGATAAGATTAAAAAAATCATGAAAAATCAATTGGTCTGATTGATTTTTGCTCTACTGTGGTGCACAAATCTAGCTTATTCCGAGGAGAATTCCCTGGATAAAAAAGTCGATAAAAACGCATTTTATGTTAATCCAGGCACAGCAGTAGTCTGGCATTCTACAACGGCATATTATGAAAGAATACAGTCGCCACCCAGGTGGAATAAAAATACCTCTGCATTTGCAAAGACCGGATTGGGCTACATGCTTGAATGGAGTTGGGATTTTGACACTAATTATCTTTTAATTCCTGCTCAATATGGGCTTTTATCCGGTAAAAATGCAGACCAATTTGAAGCAGGTGCAGGTTTGGTATAAACAGCTTTTGCAGGCAGACCATTATCAGCAACATTTGGTTATCGTTTTCAGAAGAGCAGTCAAAAATTCATTTTCAGATCGGGCATATCATTCCCCGAAGGATTTTATATGGGAATGGGTTTCTCTTTTTAGATCCTTTCCAGGTATTCTTCAATAAAGTTTCGATAATAATCTTGTATTCTTCGTGTTAAGGGACCCACATTTCCTGTCCCAATGTCGGCATTATTTAAATACACAACGGGCATAATTTCAGTAGAAGTGCCTGCTAAAAATAATTCCTCCACTTGTGGAATTTGTTTTTCATGTATTGCTTCTTCTATTACACTCAAATTATATTTTTTGCAAAGATGAATAACTATCTCACGGCTTATTCCAGACAAGATATAATTTGATTCAGGGTGAGTGTAGAGTTGACCATTCATAACAGCAAAAACATTCGTATGCGAACCTTCCAAAAGCAATCCATTGCGAATGAAAATGGACTCATACGCATCACAATCTGCAGCCTGTTGAGCTGAAAGTATATTCGAAAGCAGTGCAACAGACTTGATATCACAACGGGACCATCGGAAATCTTCCAGTGTAATTGCTTTGACACCTTTTTTAAAGAATGAATAAGGATTGGGTGTAAATTCCCTGGCCCGGATAAATATCGTAGGATCTACTTTTTCATCAGGAAAAGCATGCATCCTTTTATAAACTCCGCGGGTTATTTGCACATAAATAGTAGCTTCCTTTTTCCTGAGATCGTTTTTTTCAAGGAGTTGATGAACAACAGGAATAATTTGATCCATTTGGTTTATTTCTATCCTTAACTGGCTTAAGCTATACTGCAGTCTTTTTATATGTTCATCTGCATAAAATAGCTTTCCATTATAAGACCTGAAAACTTCGTAAACTCCATCACCAAAAACAAATCCCCGGTCGTTGGGAGAAATTTGAACATTTTTCTCCTGCATGAATTTCCCATTATAAAAAACGATCAATTTTTCTGTCATGTTTAAATTTAGTTTGATCGGATTGAATCGAATAGCGAAAGTAGAAAATATTTCAGGTTTTTGGATTAAAAGACTATAAAACTGCCGGTCATGCAATCCATGTTGGCATAACACAAATAAAAGAGATGAATACCAGGCTTAAATTCATGTTTATTAATCATAAAACTTTGTGAATTTCCATTCTTTTCCAACACAAATTTCCCATTTTGATCAAAGATTTTTAATATAACATGCTCATTGGATTTGTTTGTAAAAAACAACTTAGATTCACCCCAAACCGGATTTGGAGACAATGAATAAGCGCTTTCGTTAAAATGTATATAAAGAATGGTCAGGGTGTCCGAATAACCTCTACTGCCCAATCGGAGCCTGTAGTAGTTTGCCTGGTTGGGCAATGGATTGCTGTCTGCAAAATCAAATTCAATTGCTTCATCAAAGCTTCCGCAAATTCCTTCAATCTGACCAATTTGTTCAAAGATCCCTTGGTTTGAACTTCGTTCTATCGATGTACCTGTACATATAAAGCCTTTTTCCAGGGTCCAGTTCAGGTAAATGACTGATCCTATCTGTTCTGCAGAAAAATTTCGCAAATTCTCCTGGGCTGTAACTGTAAAAGAAAGAAATAATAATATGAAGGTTAATTGGGAAATTTGCATGTCCTAATTGGGCAAGAATAAGGCCAGTAGATGGTATTAATCGAATAGAAATAAAATATAATAAATTGTGGCCCAAGGGATGGATTGGATTAATAATCTGATTAATCTTTTCTGAGAATATGAATTCTGATCATTCTGCACATGAATATGACAATAGGAAAAAGAAGAACTGGAGGTAAAAAGTAGATTAATTTTGAACTCATGCTGGATAAATGAATTCCGGATATCAGTATGGCAATAATAATCATATCAATTAATAATGCCAAAAGGATAATGCAGGAATCTTTGGTATAATTAGCCCAATTTTTTGAATTCAAACCCAAGAAAGGATTTATAATGATAAAGGCATACAGGCCATAGCTTCCAATTTGCCAATCATCACTATCAGGCTGGTATATACTGGCAAGGAGCATGATTGCTGCGGTCACAATTAATATCAGGAATGCCTGAAGAAGGCATTTCACCATATTTGAGTTAAAAAATTCCAAAAGAAGCTTCCATTTTTCCTATGAAAAAAACCTCATATACTGATTATGGTTTTCTTTATTAAATAAATGCAATTTAGGACATTATGTGGTTTCGCCATCTATTCTATCATTTTATTAAATGGATTGTCAGCAATTAATCAATGATAAGTACAATTCATTAATTTGAAAGACCTTATTGCTATTTGTTCCTTGTTCCGAAAATTATAAGGCGATAAATTGAGATTGCAATAAGCCGTGTAAGGAATATAAAATACAGCTTGCGTATCCATTAATTCATAATCCTGATTCCGTATTTTATCTACCTGATAATTCCATTTTATACCTAAATTGCTCTTCAAACTGATATTAGCAATGAATGAAATAAAAAAATCTAAAGGAGTTGACTGGCCAGCCTGGAAAGAAGAATTGCATACAATAATTTTTGAGGCAGATACGAAAACAGGTAAAATATTTGACATTTCACTGTTCATACTGATTATTGTGAGTGTCATCATCGTGATGCTGGATAGTGTTCCTCAAATCCGATTTAAAATAGGGCCCTTTCTGACTGCCGTTGAATGGACTGTTACAATACTCTTTACTATTGAATATATATTGAGAATAATCACAGTAAAGAAACGCATTAAATATGTGCTGAGTTTTTTTGGGATTATTGATTTATTAGCCATTCTTCCGACTTATATTTCTCTATTCCTGGTGGGATACAAATATTTGCTGGTTATCAGGGTGTTGAGGCTGTTGAGGATTTTTAGAGTACTCAAGCTGGTTCATTTTCTAGGAGCATCCCGTTATCTCATCATTTCATTAAGAGGAAGTCTCTATAAAATTGGCGTTTTCCTGGGAGCAGTTTTAGTCCTTGTTATCATATTTGGTTCCTTGATGTATATCATAGAAGGAAGTGAAAGTGGCTTCACCAGTATCCCAAGAAGTATTTACTGGGCTATTGTTACATTGACCACAGTGGGCTACGGAGATATAGCTCCTGTTACATTTTTGGGGCAAACACTCGCCTCAATCATCATGATTCTGGGCTATTCAATCATTGCTGTTCCAACGGGAATTGTAACTGCCGAAATGACGAAAAAAAAGCTGGCTGTTAATACACATGTGTGCCAGAATTGCAATGAAAATAAACACGAGGACAATGCAGAATTTTGTAAAAGTTGTGGTGAAAAGCTTTAAAAACTTCATTGAGTATTGAGGGGAACTAAACTTTGGACTATAAGATTGAAATAATAATTAATTGAATAATATTTCCCAATCTCTTTTCCTGCCTTCATTCCAGTAATCTTCTGGAATTACTTTCCAGTTGTTTAATGGTTCAGGATGGACAGGGCTGTTTTTTTCTATCCATTTCATCACCAGGTATCTTAGATCCTGTTCTGTAGAGCTTAAAATACGATTTGAAAGTTCTTCTTTTTTAATTCCTGCCCCTTTGATCAAATGTCCGCCTCCTCCTTGTCCCCTGTAAGAATTAATGGCCACCCTGTAATACTTTTCAGGATTAAATGCCTGACCATTAGATAAGGATAAAATATGTACCCGATCACCTACATCCCCTGTAACATCCACTGTATAATTAATCCCCGCTGCACTTTCAAAATTGTAAAAGGCATTTTTTAGTCTTAGCCTATCCCCGCCCTTTTGATCATACAATAATAAATGATCATTTTTGCCCGACATTTTATTGTATCTTAATCCATATGCATATTCAAGTGCATCTTTAATTTCCTCCCCCGACAAAGACATGCAGTATAATAAATTCTCGTACCTGTAAAGTTGAAACATATTTCTGACAAAAATATCCCCGGAATCGATTACACTATTGTAGGAGAGTGATGCTGTAAATGAAATATCTGCTTGTGTAAGTTCAAGTTGAATTTTATGTATTAAGTCAGTAAAAGCAGAAGGGCCAAAGAATGCTTCTTTGCTGTCAATACTTTTGCTGAAAGAACCCACTTTGTCTGAAACAAAAGATTTAACTTCATCAAATTCCGTCTTAAACTCATTCATAAAATCCTGGTCTGTTTCAAATGGCTTACAATCCACCAGCTTTCCGGATATCTCCTTATCCCAGTTTCTTTTCTCCTTGTTGTAAGTGAAAACCACTGTTGCTTCCGAAATATATTTTGCAGAATTGTCCGGATTCAGAATTAAGACTTGTTTTCCATCTGGACCGGCAACCATTTTATTGCATGATTGATGATCATGCCCTGCAAACAGAATATCAAAACCTGCCACTTTTTTTGCAATCAATTCTACTGCATTTTCATTCTTTAAAGTGTTTTCATCCTGATTGTTATTGGTGTAATCCAAACCTGAATGAAACAATCCGACAATGAGGTCAGGTTTTTCTTTATTTTGAATAATAGGTATCCATTTTTCAGCTGATTCTACCATGTCTTCAAACTCCATACCTGACCAGATTTGTTCCGGCAGCCAATTTGGAATAGCAGGTGTTATCAAACCTAAAACTGCTATTTTAATACCTTTCCTTTCAATGATCTGATAGGGCTGAAAATAGGTGTTCCCATCTGGTTTTAAAACATTTGCTGCCATCCACGGGAAACGGAACTCTTCCTTCAGCTTATCATATACTGGATGTCCTGCTTCCACATCATGATTTCCAACAGTAGCGGCATCATAGCCCATATAATTCATAACCCGGGCACAAATATGCTCTTCCTTTGTTTTTATAAAATTGTAATAATACACTATGGGCTGACCCTGAAGGATGTCTCCATTATCGAGTAATACGACTTCCTGTGTATCAATTGCTTTCTCCCCTTTTATGAATGTGGAAAGCTGAGCTAAAGAATGATCCATATCTTCATCGGTTATGAAATTATAAGGGAAGATAGCACCATGCACATCACTGGTTTCAAATATCTTAATTGTTACGGGATCGTGCTTAGAACAACTCATAATGAAATATGGAAGCGTAAGTAAAATTAGTAATCTTATTTTTAAGTTCATCATATGATTCATCATAATGGAATATGATCCTTGAGATTTGTCAAAAGGACTCCAGTGGAATTATATATGCCATAGCTTTCCCTCCACGAAAATTTGGATTTTATCGATTTAACTATTTTGATACCGCTTCCCAGTCTGCATAGTTTTCAAAAACAACTAATGTTTTCGGCAGGGTGGAGTAAAATTGATGTGAATTATAAGTCCAGTCTAAAGTTTCTGAACCGCCACCACTTTCAGTAGTAACCAGGTAGCGGTTGTTGAGATGACCGAAATAATTAGCCTGGTGTCCTGGAGACTCTCTGTCTCCCCCGCTTGGATCGACCGGGATCCATCCATAGTTTGGAAGATATACTTCGACCCAGCGGTGAAACACATCATCCATGGCGTTGAGATCACCCCGAATAACAACGGAGCCAACGTACCTGGCAGGAACTCCAGCAGCCCGGCACATGGCAATGTAAACAAATGTATATTCTGAGCAACTTCCATTTCCACGTTCTAATACAGTGGGAGCGGTATTCCAGCCTCCTGCCATTTCATAATAAAGCCTGGTCATTAAATACTGGTAAATTTTACGGCTGATCCAATAGGGATTTCTTTCGTCTCCGATAGCTGTCTTCACTGCATTTTGAATGAGTGGATGATTGATCTGGTACTTGATGTCATCCTTCAAATAGAGGTTTTTGATTTCTTTAGGAACGCTGTTTAGAGATCCTACATTTTCAGGATAAATATAATATCTTACTTCAAAAAGGGAGGCACTGGTGATCATAGCTATCTTCCTGTTTTGCCCGGCTGCCAGGTTTTGATAAAGAAATCTGGCAGTTTGTTGTCCCCATTGATCAGTCACTATAGTAGTGGGGGAAGTAGAATAGGTGAAATTTTGTTCAATGATCTGGTTGTCCCTGTTTTTAGACATGGCCAGGTATACGTTTAATTCTTTAATTTTACCGGGACCAAAATTAGTTGTTTGATGAGTATAGGTGATTTTAGCCCTGATGGGATTTGTTCTTCTGAAGTTTACACCATCTTTAATTATTAATTGAAAAATTTCTTTTTTCTGATGATCAGCAGCCCAAAGGAATTTTCCATCGAAACAAAGATCCACTGTAAATTCCCCTGGTGCATCTGTAGTTATTAATACCCAACCCGTATTTGGATCTACCATATAGATTTCATCCGCCAATCGATCGCTGACCCACAAATACCTGCCATCAAAAGTGATACCCCTTGGATCAGAAGAAGGTGCCCGGAATGACTTAATGGTGGTTCCGTCATTGGGATCAAATTGAATAATTAGATCTTTTCGGCTATCCGTGCACCAAAGGTATTTCCCATCCCAGCAGAGTCCGCGGGGAGAATTTGTGGGTGCTTTAATGGTATGCAGTATCATCCCGTCATCAGGATTTATTTTATACACACTGCCGTCATAATTCTCGGCTAAGGGCAATCCTCCTTTTATATCCACATTCCACAAGAATTGACCATCCCAGGCAAGTCCTTCAGGCCAATAGCCCGGGCTGGATATTTTCCTGATGATTTGTCCGCTTTCCCTGCTTAAAACATAAATCTGATCGCTACCCCTGTCAGCAATCCAAATATTTGTGCCATCAAAAGTGACTCCAGTAGGAAAATTACCAGGTGTTTTGAAGCTTGAATGCACTTCACCAGTATATGCATTCAATAATAAAGGAAAAAGAATTCCAAGTAGGATCACTAGCGATTTTTCTGGTTTTGACATTTTTGAATATTTTTTAAATGTTTATGCGAATCAATCAAATATTTTGCGTTTGAGTTCAAAATTTTGTCCAAGATACAGTTTCCTCACTTGCTCATCCTGTGCTAGTTCTTCTGCGGTCCCGGATTTCAGGATTTTGCCTTCAAACATTAAATAAGCCCTGTCAGTGATGGATAATGTTTCCTGTACATTGTGGTCAGTGATCAAGATTCCAATATTCTTGTGCTTTAACCTGGCTACGATAGACTGAATGTCTTCCACAGCAATGGGGTCCACCCCGGCAAATGGTTCATCAAGCAGGAAAAAATGAGGCTCAACAGCCAGTGCACGGGCGATCTCAGTTCGTCTTCTTTCACCACCGGAAAGCAGGTCCCCCCTGGTCTTGCGGACTTTTTCAAGTCCAAATTCATCTAAAAGACTGTTCAGCTTCATGTTTTGTTCTTTCGTTGTCATTTTAGACATTTCCAGAACAGCTTTAATATTGTCTTCCACACTTAATTTTCTGAAGATAGAAGCTTCTTGCGAAAGATAACTGATTCCCATTTGTCCCCTTTTGTACATGGGTAATTTGGTAATATTTTGATTGTCAAGAAATACTTCTCCTGCAAATGGACTCACCAATCCAACAATCATGTAAAATGTGGTTGTTTTTCCTGCACCATTGGGTCCCAATAATCCAACGATTTCCCCCTTATTAATTTGAAGATTTACGTGATTGACAACCTTGCGTCTTCTATATATTTTAACAAGTCCTTCTGACTGTAACTGCATACTGATGATTTAAGTAAAAATAAAGATAGTGAAATTATTTCGAGACTTTCAAATCCTTGATATTGAGTTGCACATTTTTATAATCATTCCATTCATTTATCTCGAGTGCATAGCATATATCAAAAGCATCGCCATTAAGCAGGCTTTCAAGTAAATAGGATTGTTTGAAAGCAATGGCATCAAAGGTCAGTTTTTTTTCTGATTGAATGGCTAACTTTAAATGATCTTTTCCAACAATACGTGGATCATCCGCCAATTTAACCTGTTTGCTCACAAATTTCGGTTTCATATTGGAAGGCCCAAAAGGTCCAAATCGATCAATGGTGTTCACCATTTTTAAGTTGATGAAATCCAGTGGCATTTCCACATCATACACCAGGGATGGAATAAGTTGTTCATCTTTTATGGTGGAAGAAACGACTTCTTCAAATTTGTCACTGAATGCATCAAAATTCTCCTTTTTCACACTTAAACCTGCGGCATACTTATGACCTCCAAAACGGTCGACATAATCTGTACACTGGCTTATGGCTTCATACAGGTCGAATCCCACCACTGATCGAGCTGATCCAACCAGGAGACCTTCTGATTCAGTGAATAGAATGGTGGGTCTGTAATAGCTATCAGTTAATCTCGAAGCAACAATTCCAATGACTCCTTTATGCCAGCCTGCATCCCAAAGAACGGTTGTATTACGTTTTTGTAAAGCTTCATCCTGCTCAATCTTTTTTAAAGCATCTTCCACTATTTCCTTATCAAGTTCCCTGCGCTGAAGATTAATGGCATTGATATCAATTGCTATTTTTCTTATTTCATCGGCATTGTTATTAATCAAAAGGTCCACCGTATTTGATGCATGCGAAATGCGGCCTGACGCATTCAGCCTGGGTCCGATAATGAATACAAGATCGGTGATATTCAGTTCCTTTTTTAGCTCCAGGCTCTCGAGCATTATTTTAAATACAGGAAGTGGATTTCTATTGATCTTTTGAAGACCTAAATAAGCCAAAGTTCTGTTTTCGCCCACTACAGGAACAATGTCTGACGCGATACTAACGACAACCAGATCAATCAGCTCAAAGGGATCGGTTTCCGTTTGAACAGCTTTAGTATAAGCCTGAATTAATTTGAATCCTATTCCACAGCCTGACAGATCTTTGAACGGATAGAAACAGTCAGTTTGCCGGGGATTCAAAATAGCAAAAGCGTCAGGAACTTTAATTCCGGGTGTATGATGATCGCAAATGATAAAATCAATACCTTGCTGTTTGGCAAAATCCACTTCACGATTATCTTTGATACCGCAATCAATGGCAATCATTAACTTAACCCCACTTTCTATTGCTTTATCCACACCTTCTCTTGATACTCCATATCCCTCTGAGAATCGATTGGGGACATAATATTGTATTTCTTTGCTGAACTTGGAAAAATACCTGTAAAGTAGGGCAACTGAAGTGGTTCCATCGACATCGTAATCTCCATAGATCATTATTTTCTCCTGCTTCTTAATCGCGCTTTCGATCCGCTCAACCACTTTCTGCATATCCTTCATCAGAAATGGATCGTGTAAGTTGTCAGTGGATGGATTGAAATAGACCCTGGCCTCTTTAAATGACTGGATTCCCCTTTGGGCTATCAGTGTCGAAAGAACTTCATTCACCTTCAGCTCAGAGGAAAGTTTTTGTATTAATTCACGATCAGGGATTTCTTTCGGAATCCACCTTTTCTGAAGGTTTTTTTGCATTGTTTATTTTTCCTTTAACAATTCTGCCACGAGTTCCCGAACTCCTTCAGTAGCAGGTTTTTCGATGAGAAAAAGATTGGGATAAGAGGCTACATCGGGAATGGATTTGTCAATGATATATTTTTTGGATTGATCAGGAACATGTCTAATTAATCCGGCAGCAGGATAAACAGTTAATCCGGTGCCAATAACTATAAATATATCCGCTGATGCAACAATCCTGGAAGCTTCGGAAATCATGGGCACCATTTCTCCAAACCACACTACCTGAGGCCTCAATTGATAGCCTTTTTCACAAAGATCTCCCATATTAATATCTTTGTCACCCAGTTCATAAACCAGGCTTTCATCATAGGTGCTTTTCGCTTTCATGATTTCACCATGTAAATGCAATATGTTGGATGAACCAGCTCTTTCATGCAGATCATCCACATTTTGGGTGATGATGGTCACATCATATTTTTCCTCCAGCTTGAGCAGGAATGTATGAGCATCATTGGGTTTAGCTTCCCGGACTATTTTTCTTCTCACATTATAAAAATCAAGAACTACATCAGGATGTTTAGCCCAACCTTGTGGTGAAGCTAATTCCACGAAATCATATTGTTTCCATAAGCCTCCGCTATCGCGATAGGTTTGAATACCGCTTTCAGCGCTTATACCAGCTCCACTTAAAACCACAAGCTTTTTCATATCATGATCTTTTTATTCATCAATTACTTCAATTTCATCATCTGTCAACAACTCCAAGCCTTTAAATCGTTGCATTAGCCTGGCAACTGCTATCACATCTTTCTCGCAGTATTTTACAATTCGCTTGATATTTTTTTCCATCCAGTAAACATGCCAGACATCTTTTCCTTCTATATCATCTTTTGAAGTTGGAACGTCCAGGATATGACACAACAGATTTAAACTGGTGTAACTTTTATAGTCCCCAAAACGCCACAAATGCAGAGTATCCAGCAAATGTTCCGTTTCCCAGGGTTTTTTGCCCTGTATATCCAAAGGTTCCGGCAGTGGCATCTGATTGATGATCAGCCGCCTGGAAATGTAGGGGAAATCAAATTCTTTTCCATTGTGTGCACAGAGAAAATTCTTTTTTAGGTTAAAATAACTTGACATTAAACCATTAAAACTTTCAAGGATCTTAGTTTCATCATCCCCAAAAAATGATTTTACACGAAATTGATGCTTGTTATTATTGAAGGTGAATATTCCTATTGAAATACAAATTATTTTTCCAAATTCAGCATAAATACCAGCGCGTGGATATAATTCCTCGGGACTTTGAAGTGTATCCTTCCCCTTGATAAATTCTGCTTTATGATCCCAAAATTCTCTAAAATTTTCGGGCATTTTATCATATCCGGGATATTGTGGTACAGTTTCAATATCCAAAAAGAATACCTTATCATTCGAAATGTTCTCAAGCATAAATGGGAGAATGTTAGTCCTTTCAAAGTTAGATAAAAATGAAAGAAATAAGTTTTAGAAATATTTCCTTCTGCTATACGCAAGAGTATATTTTATCTGATAAAAAGGCAAACGGTATTAGGGAAACTTAGGATACTTGCTGAAATCAGGATCTCTTTTTTCAAGGAAGGCATTTTTCCCTTCCTTGGCTTCGTCAGACAGGTAGTAAAGCAGGGTAGCGTTTCCAGCCAATTCCTGTATGCCTGCCTGCCCGTCCAGATCGGCATTAAAAGCTGATTTCAATGCCCTGATTGCCAGTGGACTTTTCTTTTGAATTTTCTTACACCATTCAACCGTTGTTTCTTCAAGACTTACAAGTGGGGTGACTTTGTTCACCAATCCCATTTGGAGTGCATCATGGGCGTTGTACTGGTCACATAGATACCAAATTTCACGTGCTTTTTTCTGTCCCACAATCCGGGCCAGATAAGATGCACCAAATCCGCCATCAAAACTGCCTACCTTGGGACCCGTCTGGCCAAATTTTGCGTTTTCTGCAGCAATAGTTAAGTCGCAAATAACATGGAGCA
The DNA here is from genome assembly GCA_016776505.1 of Bacteroidota bacterium. Lineage (GTDB taxonomy): Bacteria > Bacteroidota > Bacteroidia > CAILMK01 > JAAYUY01 > JABINZ01. The sequence goes on along the minus strand of JADHTG010000032.1, from coordinate 21,393 downwards.
CATGCCCTCCGCCAATAGCCCATCCTGCAACCATTGCGATGACCACTTTTGGGATGGAACGGATCATTTTCTGAAGATCCAGAACATTTAACTGGGGAGTTCCTGTTTCTGATATGTAACCACCATGTCCACGAACGGATTGATCTCCTCCGCTGCAAAATGCTTTTCCTCCTTCACCAGTTAAAATAATGATATCGATTTTAGGATCAGTCTGGCAAATGTGCATTGCATCAATCATTTCGCTCACAGTAAGGGGTGTAAACGCATTGTGTTTATCCGGTCTGTTTATGCTGATTTTGCCGATTCCTTCATAATAGGTGAAAAGGATCTCTTCGTATTCTTTTATCGAGGTCCAGTTGAATTGCGATTCCATAAGAATGATTTATTGTTTGGACAAATTTAACAAAGCTTTTTGGATGAAAAGAGTATATTCCATTTTGTGCAGCTGCATATGGCTAAGCTAAATGCACATCAAGATAAATCAAATGACCGCAATGTAGGATTTGGAAGTTTATTTCAATGTAAAATAAACTTAACTGAGCAAGATCTATTTAGGTGTACAAACCAGGTGGTATGAAGTGGTCGTATTGATGGGAACCAGAAGATCGGCTTTGCCTTCATAATCTTTACTGCCCGATATAAAATTAGATCTTAAGTAATACCTTGCAAAAGGCAGATAGCTGAATACAGCGCCTGATCCTGAGGGATTAATATCCGAGGTATTGCTAGCCTGTAAATGGTTCTCACTCGAATCCCTTTCAGCTTCGGTTGCATAAAGATAAACTGTTATGCCTCCCATGTAAACCCCGGATGGGAGATCCTTTCTTACAAATACCTGTAAATTTCCAGTAGGTTCTTTTGTACATGCTATTTCAAATGTTGTGGTCACATTTACAGGAACATATATCTGACCGCTTCCTTCAAAAATATTCAACCCATCAGAAAAATTAACTTGCATGTAATAAACCTGGCTGCTTAAATTACTAAATTTAGCCCCGACTGTTTCGAAATTTGACGAAGGTGTAATCTCAGACAGAAATAAACTATCCTGTGTTCGGCCCGCTTCGCTTCTGTACAAATTTACTTTGACATTCCCCTTCCTTAAACCATCTGCTTTCACAAAAACTTCAAGTGTACCCGGAACAATCTCTTTTTCACATGATATTCCGGATAAAATAAAGAGTGAAATAAGAATTAGTAGTACTATTTTAGAATTTTTCATTAATTCAATTATTAATTTTTCATTTCGAAGTTACTAAATCTATGGCTTATGTTAAAAGATCAAACGTAATTGATTAATAATGAAATTTGTAAGCTTAATCCTTTGAAAGCTTTGAATTCTAACTTTCAATGACGAAATAAATTCATTATTTTTGTATTAAATATAATAAAATGGAAAGTGTCATTCTGCATACCAATAAATCAAAGGATTTAAGTTTAATTCTTCAATTAGCCAAAAAACTAGGTATATCAGCAAGAAAACTGTCAAAGAGTGAACTTGAAGAATTCGGATTATCTCTGGCAATAACAGAAGGTAAAACAGGTGAATATGTTGATACAGAAATATTCTTGAATGAACTTCGCGATGAAAGTAAAGATTGACAAAAGCTTTCAGAAAGACATAAACAAGATAAAGGACAAGAAACTCTTAAAAAAAGTAGCTGTCACTATCAGTGATGCTCAGCAAGCGGAAAGTTTTAGAACAAATAAAAAACCTCAAAAAACTAAAAGGTTCTGTTGGTCATTATAGGATAAAAATTGGAGACTTTCGTCTTGGATTAGCAATATCTGGATCAACAATTGAGTTTATAAGATGTTTACATAGAAAAGATATTTATAAATTCTTTCCTGATTAAACAAATAGGATTCTAATTAAAACGCTTGGTTGGCATTTTGATCAATTCTCTATTATAACACTTTTAATATCCGTTCTCCCGCTTTTCAGCTGCGAAAAATTAATTTCCCGTTTGAATTCCCTGAACGCTGTATAGATATATTCCTCGTAAACAAGCTGGCCTTTTTGATCCAAAAGCTGAATGGAAATAAATCAATTTTTTAGTCGGTTTGTAGTTATATAAAATATACTATAAATAATTACTGTTGTAGCAATTAACAAAAACATTAATACCAATTCAAAATTCGATTTTGATTCAAATACAATATTATTAAATCTAAACAAATTAAAACCTGGAAACAATAAGAAGACGCATATATTCCACCCAAAATGCCAACCAATAGGATACCATATTGATTTAAATTTATAATAAAGATAACACAGAAGCAAACTCGCTGAAAAACAAGCTGTTAAATTTATAATAACATGAAATAGGTTCATGTTAAAATCAATCTGATTTAAATGAAATATGCAAAAAATGAGAGAACTGATAATGGAAGATTTGAAGAATGATTTATTTAGATTTAATAAGGATTGAAATATCAATGCCCTAAATACTAGTTCTTCACCAATTGAAATCCCAAATTGATTTACAAATAAAGTCAGAAAATTAATTTCAAAATTTACCTCCAATTGATGATTAAAATTGTACAAATAAAATACACAAGTAACAATCAATGGCAACAATAGGCCTGCAATAGTTCCTAGTAAAAATTTAAAATGTAATTTATTTAAATTTAATGAATCGTTATTTTTTTTAAACAGTAATTTATAGATATAAAATACAGCAAAGTAATCTACAAGTAGTTTTGCTAAAACAATGAACATTTTAAACCAAGAATTCAGATTACTTATTGCGCAACTAATGATAGAATTTGCAAATAATTGCAATATCAAATAAACAATAATGATTATAATAGACAGAATCCTCATAAAAAAAGGATATAATAAAAAGGGGTTGAATATATCTTCCCCTTTTTAAAGTTAATATATTATTCCATTATGGCCAACTAATTGTCAATGACAGGATAAATCGCATAATCAGAAAAAGTCATATTCAATGAAAAAACATTTCCATCTTGATCATTTTTTAGAGCTTCTTGCTCAGGGATATTAGTCCACCATGGTAGTCCTGTAAAACTCGGAGGGAATGATCGTGAAGAAACAGGTAAATTGTCAGAAGGTAAATTTAATGGACTTATAAAAGTCATCAAACCAGACAAAGTACCTTTCGGAATTTGTGCACTTACATCTCCAGGATTACAAGATAAGGTAATTCCAATATGAATGGTGTGAGTACATGAAGTTCCTGCACCTACACATGGAAAATGCACTTTACGAAAAGCTAAACCATAATAGTCTTCAGTAGGTATCCAGATATCTCCTCCATTGCAACTCGATTTAGGATGACCCGCCTTAAACTCAATTGACCAACCGAAAACAAAACCTGGTTTATTTTTTTTAAGTTCTGGTGTCTTCGATACTGGAGTTGTTTTGCCAGGTATATAGGAATCGATCTCTTTTTGGCAAGAAAATGCCAAAAAAAGAATCAAACAAAATACAAAATTTTTCATTACGTTTTTTTTAATATATAAATAAAATATTATTTTAACCTTTATTTTTGTTATAGGTTTTGGGGCGTTGTAAACGCAAGTTGTGGTGACTTGGTTCTTGGCGAAAGCTAAGAAAACCCCAAAACCGTTTTTCTCAATACTGAGATTAAACAGTCTTTCCCGATCTGGAAAAATGGGTTATTACCTCCTTTAATATTTAATAACGAATAAAATGGATTAATGAACTGTGTTTTTTTAATCAAATGAAAAAGGAAATCCGAAAGAACAATAAAACAAGTTGAGGAGCGAAGGGTTATAATATTACCTATGGATGAACGATCAGGAATTCCCCAATCTTTCAAGATCAGTAATCTGCTGATTAACAGCTTAGTATAAGAGAATAGTAGAAACAGAAGAAAAGAATTTGTATCAAATATATTTATTAAAACGATAACAAGCAAATTTATTTTATGTTCACATAAAGAAGATATTTATAAATTCTTTCCTGATTAAACAAATAGGATTCTAATTAAAACGCTTGGTTGGCATTTTGATCAATTCTCTATTATAACACTTTTAATATCCGTTCTGCCTGCTGCATTAATCCTGATATAATAGATCCCGCTTTTCAGCAGTGAAAGATTTAATTCCCTTTTGAATTCCCTGAACGCTGTATAGATATATTCCTCGTAAACAAGCTGTCCTTTTTGATCCAAAAGCTGAATGGAAATAAACCCATTTCCGGCTGTTCCATTCCTGTACTGGATACTAAATTTTCCATGTGAAGGATTCGGGTAAACAGTGAAATCGATCCACTTGTTTTTTTCATGGAATCCGACACTATATACATTTACATCAAATACAAAGCTGTCTGTAAAACAGGAATTCATAGCATAAAGCATGACCCGGTAATCTCCGGTTGCTGCAAATGTATGCATTGGATTTTCAGCGAATGAAAAAGAGCCATCACCAAAATCCCAATAGAAAGAGTCCGCATTCAAACTGCTATTCTGAAACTGCACATTCAGGTAGCTTGCTTGTTGGCTGAAGGAGGCTGTCACCCAGGATTCGCTGGAATCGCACAGGACAAAATCCCAGATTCCCCTTCCATACGTGCCATATCGAACCGTATTAATGGCAGGAATATAATCCACCGACCAGTAGTTCTGATCAGGAGCTTTTCCATCTGACAAATCGTACCATGTTTCATTTTCAATAATGTAGACAAAAGGTCCCAATTCTGTTGCTGCAAAAACAAAATTTTCGTCCTTATCGGTTACTAACTTATAAAATAATGTGGCTGGTAAGTTGGAATCAAGTGCAGTAAATGTTTCTCCATAATCGTGGGATACATAAACCCCAGGATTTGAATATCCACTTCCTGCAATATACAATGTTCCTGTATCTTTTGTGGAAGTTAAAATATCAGCTCCATAAAAATAATGTGCTCCAAAATCAGCCGTGATGGATTGAAGAGTCCAGCTCACTCCTGCATCTGTAGACAGGTAAAAATCTCCCTTATTGGTCAATACATATCGGATGTCTGAATTTATTGGTGAATAGTCCATGGCAGATATTTTTGAATCGTTCCTGCTGAAATTGTAAGGTTTTTCTATCGCACTGACTGAAACTCCATTGTAGCTCAGGTGAAATATCCTCGATCCTGAAGAAAGACTGCCTCCAGCCAGGTATACTTTTGCCGGATTATTTGGATCTTCCATGAGTGGAGGTATCCAATAATGTCCTGACATTCCTGTAAAATTCCATCGTTTACTGGAGGTACTTAAATTGATATTGGGGTAATAGATGGCAAAGCCCGGGTAAACCATCCAGATACTGGAACCAAAATCACCCGACACTATATGACCATAATCCCCACTGATGACCTGGTCGAAGGCAAGGATATTTCCTGGATTTAAGCACCTTTGGTAACCCTGATCCTGACTGCCGGCATGAATAATATCTGTTTCAAACCGACAGGTATAGGTTGAATAATACTGGCTGACATTATGGTTTAAAAGGGAGAGATTTTTTACACTTTGCAAAGAATCAGTTGAGACATAGACTCCGCCATCGGTGCTGATAAAGACTTGCTCTTTATCCAGGATACGGAAAGAATTAATGCCCGGATTATCTGCGTGTAAGCGATTTTCAGGATCTCCATAATAATGTGACCAAAGGTTAACCTGAACCCAATTTTTACCTCCATCATAGCTGTGATAACAATTTACTCCTCCGCAATAAAGATTTTCAGGATTTGTACTGGAGCATGTAAAACTATTTTTTCGGAAAGGATTTTCTGGTATTTCCGATTGATAAGTCCAATTCACACCTCCATCAGCTGATTTGTAAACAGTGGTGCCTGAACTATGCCTGACTGCTATATAAAAAAAAGAGCGAAAATCATCCCGGAAACCGCTAAGAAAAACACGCCCATGTTGATTATAAGTTACATTTCCTAAAGTGGCCAACTGGTCACTTGCCTGAATTTTAAAAAGAGTATTGTCGATAAGCAAAAAAGGCTCTGAACCGTGATAGTAACTACACCAGATGTCAATTTTGGTAGAGTTCCCATAGAGCGAAGATTGAAAATTTATTATTTGAGTAAAACTGTTACCCATATCTGTTGATTTATATACAGCTGTAATGGCCTCCGAGTTGGTATTATCCCATTCCTGTGCCAGTACGTATACCAGGTTTGGTTTTTCAGACGTAATAAACAGGCGCAGAATATTGCCCCAATTAGCGATGTTTTCAAGACCACCGGTAATATGCCAGTTTGATCCATCGTCATCGGTATAGAAAACGCCAGCAATACTGAATTTGCCTGATGCCACCAAAATCCTTCTGGTATTGTTTATATAAATTACCCGCAATGCAATAATGTCTGGAATTTTAAAATGATCGTTGATTATCCTCCAGTTTGTTCCGGCAGCGTTTCTTATCCATATATTTCCTCCCGCAGAGGCTGTCAGGAGTTCTTTTGTTAATGTGTCGTATTCTGCCTGGTGCATGCGTCCGGATTGATTGCTACTTCCTTTCTCAAACCATGATCCGCTTATTTTTCCACCGGCAATACTTACCTTGTTTGAAGATCTGCGAAAATTAGCTGGCATGCTGGAGGAACGGTTTAAGCGGTATAAAACATCCTGCATCTGCCAGTTTAAACCCGGTTCTGCCCTGTGCATGTCTTCAATCCACTTTTCACGTTCGAGGTAAGCGCCTTCTTTTTCACTAATAATTTCAGTGGGATTGGGATGTTTTTGTTTATTAGTTGTACTATAAATACCCAAAAATCCAATTGAAAATAAGATGAAAATGCCTTTGAAAATCCAATTTCTCATGTAATTCGGTTTAATAATTGTATACAAGTTAAGCGAATTTGCAAAATCAATTTAATCAATCAATAATTTTTGTAAGGATTGTTATTGATTTGCGTCTTACCCAATAAAGAAATCATGAAAAAAATAATTTACTTATTTGCATTTACATTACTTAGTCTTACAGCTATTGCTCAAACACCTCAGAAAGTTATTATAGAACATTTTACCAATAGCTGGTGCAGTGTATGTGCGAATAAAAATCCAGCTTTTTATAACTTGTTAGACATGCATCCCGATGTTATTCATATTGCTTATCATCCAAGCAGGCCATATAGCGGTTGCATTTTTTCCAAGCATAATAAATCAGAAAATGATGCAAGAACAAACTTTTATAACATTTTTGGAAGCACACCACGAGCAGTTGTAAATGGAGAGGTCATTCCTATTCAAAGCCCGACTTTAAAATCCACGCAACTGGAGGCTCAATTAAACCAAACAACCGCCTTTCGTATAGATGTTATGCAGGAAAAATCCGGGATGGATTCAATTCTTGTTAAAACCGTAATTCATAAAATAGCTGCCAGTAGTTTGAATGATGTCGTTGTGCATGCTCAATTAGTAGAAAAACAAGTTGATTACAGTGCACCCAATGGTGAGAATATTCATCACGATGTTTTTAGGAAAATACTGACTCAAATGAGTATATCATTAACAAACACAGGAGATTCAGTTGTCATCAATAAAAAGTATGCTTACCATGATGATTGGATGGCAGAAGAAATGTATGTGATCGTTTTTATCCAGGATCCGATTACAAAAAATATATGGCAGGCTGAGCAATCTAACTTCCTGCAAAATCAATCTTCTTCAATAACTGATCCTTATAGTGACATGAAAGTAATAGCATATCCTAACCCGGTTTCCGGGATTATGCAATTGAATGCTGAAATGCTGAAAGATTACCAAAAAATGGAAATAATCGATCTCCAGGGACAAATTATCATCAGCAGGGATGTTCAAACAAGCATTAATGTGGCTGAGTTAACTGAGGGTTTATACATATTGAGGTTCACAGGAAAAATGCTTCAACCTTTATACACCCAGCTGTATAAAACAAGCAACTAATAATTGCTCTTTTACCTTCCTTATTTTGTTTTAAATAAAGCATCCTTTTTCAGTAGTAAATTGGTGAAGGGATAAAAAATAGAATCCAATTTCTCAGGATTCATTTACTTTTGACCTTAAATAAAAACAAGAAAGGCAGCTATGAAACTCAATAGTCCAATAACTGTGAAAGAAGTGTCCGAAATGTTGGGTATTTCCTTTGTAGGAGATGGAGAAAGACTGATTACCGGAATCAATGAAATTCACAAAGTAGAAAAGGGAGATTTAACTTTCGTCGATATCGAGAAATATTACAATAAAGCATTGAAATCTGCCGCTACGATTATCTTAATGAACAAAGAAGTCGAATGTCCGGAGGAAAAATCTCTGTTGATCAGCAACAATCCCTTCAGCGATTATAAAAAAATAGTAAATGCTTTCTGGAAAATTGAAGATATGCCAGAAAAAGGTGAAATGATTCATCCGGAAGCAAAAATCGGAAAAGGCAGCAAAATATTTCCCGGGGTTTATATAGCACCCGATGTAAAAATTGGGAAAGACTGCCTTATTCATCCATTTGTTGCATTGCATAATGGTACTATACTCGGTGACCGGGTGGTTATTAAATCAAACACAGTGATCGGAGGGGATGCATTTTATTACAAAGGAGATGGAACCCAATATGAGAAGTGGCCTTCCTGTGGCCGGACGATTATTCAGGATGATGTACATATTGGTTCATCCTGTTCTGTTGATAAAGGGGTTTCAGGAGATACCATAATCGGGAAACAAAGCAAACTGGACAACCAGGTGCATATTGCACATGGCGTTGAAATTGGAGAGCGCTGTCTTTTTGCAGCACAGGTGGGCGTGGCAGGTAAGGCAATTATCGAGGATGATGTTACAGTTTTGGGACAAGTCGGAATTATTAAAGCAATTCGGGTTGGAGCTAAAGCAACCATACTTTCAACCTCTCTTATCACCAAATCAATTCCGGGAGGAAAGACCTATTATGGAAATCCTGCCCGGGAGGTAAAAATAGTGTATAAAGAAATGGCCGCGCTTCGAAATTTACCTGATTGGATGAATAAATTAAATGAATCAGATCAGGATTGATTTTTCATTTATTGAGAAAAATCATTTGATATTATTATTTTTTTTTGTTTCCTTTCGCTCTTTAATAATTATGGTTCAATAATTGTCTATAAAAATTGCGGTTTAGAAAAATATATAATTGAACATGGATCTGCCTTTTGTGCTGAAAAATATCAATTATTCATCGACCTGAATATTTTATAATATGAAAAAGTTAGTATTACTATTGACCATATTAGCCCTAACATTCAATGTCAATAAGCTTCAGTCAAAGAGTGTCATGAAATCACTTGCTGATATAGGGGATGTGGTAACTGAAGAAATCAAGGTGTCAGGTAATTGTGGGATGTGTAAAGACCGAATCGAAAAAGCTGTAAAAGCTATTAAAGGTGTGGATTCCGCAAGTTGGGACAGCAAAACAAAAATGCTGATCGTTTCCTATGACAAGACGATCGTCAAAAGTGAAGAAATTCACCAGGCAATTGCAGCAGCAGGCCATGATACGGAAATAGCAAAGGCAAGTAACAAAACCTATAATAAATTGCATGGCTGTTGTAAATACAGACAATAAATTGGCTGTTCATTAATATCAAATACCATGTTTGTAAAATTATTGTTATTTTCAATTGGAATTGTATCACTTTGTATGTTGGTACTGGGTATTCGATTGTTATTTGATAAAAAAGCTGAATTGAAATCTTCTTGTCAAGGTGTCGGGTGTGGCTGCCAATTAGAGGAAAATAAATCATGTGATCACTCTTAATAAGAAAAAATTGAAACAAGCTGCCATTATATTATTTGCATGTCTGGTTAGTGTTGCCGGATTTTCCCAGGAAGATTTGACAGGGGAAAGATATCTTCATGGTTATGTGTATGGTCTGGAAGAAGGTAAAAAGAAAGAAGCATTAATAGGCGCAAATGTGTATTGGCTGGGAACTAACCTCGGAATTGCAACCATCAAAAAAGGAGAATTTAAGCTCAAATTTCCTAAAAATATGGTGCCCAAATTGGTGGTGAGTTTCATAGGTTATCAATCAGATACTATTGAGATTTCAAGTGGTCAGAGGGATATTGAAGTGACTTTGCTTGCTACAATTAACCTGGAAGAGTACGAGGTAAAGGAAAAACGAGGGAGCACATTTTATGGCAAAACAAGTCCTATCGCCACACAGATTATTACAAATAAGGAATTAACAAAAGCAGCTTGTTGTAATTTGTCAGAAAGCTTTGAAACCAATGCTTCGGTTGATGTAAGCTATGCTGATGCGGTAACAGGTGCCAAGCAAATAGAGTTATTGGGTTTGTCGGGTATTTACACTCAAATGCAGTTTGAAAACACACCGGAGATGAGAGGTCTTGCCGGTATTTATGGTTTAACATTCGTTCCCGGGCCATGGCTTGAGTCTATCTCCATAAGCAAAGGAACTGCATCTGTTCGAAATGGATTTGAATCGATTACAGGCCAGATCAATTATGAATATAAAAAGCCTGACACTGCCGAAAAGTTTTATTTTAATCTGATAGGAAATAATCTGGGCCGGGCAGAGGTAAATTCCTACTCAGCATGGAAACTCGGTCCTAGGTGGAGTACCATGCTGCTTGCCCATGCCAATAAATATTCGAAAAAGATAGATTTGAATGATGACTCTTTCATGGATTTGCCAATATCCACCCAGTTCAACCTGTTTAACAGGTGGAAATACAGGGGAACGAAGATTGTTACGCAATTTGGTGTGAATTATATTAGCGAACAAAAAAATGGAGGACAAATCGATTTCAATGAAAAACTGGATAAAGGCACTGAAAATTCTTATGGTATCGGAATAGATACCAGGAGATTGAGTGCTTTTTGGAAAGCAGGTTTATTGAGTTTCGAAAAGCCCAATACAAGCCTGGCTATGATCCATTCATTTCAGCATCACGAGCAGAATTCTTATTATGGTTTAAACGATTTTAAAGCAAAACAAACAAGTTGGTATAGCAATTTGATGTTTCAGTCTATTATTGGAAATACTTCTAATACATACACCATTGGACTTTCTATAGTCTATGATGACTATGACGAGCTCCTGAAACAGCCTAAAACACATAATGAAGTGCTGTTTAAAAGACAGGATATAATACCCGGAGCATTTTTTGAATATACTTACAAACCCAGTGATAAATTCGCCGTAATTGCCGGATTAAGAGATGATTATCACAACCATTTTGGCAATCTTTTTACACCCCGATTGCATATTCGATACAGGCTGACTGAAAAACTAACTTTCAGGGCATCTGCTGGAAAAGGTTATCGTTTTCCCAGTGTGTTAACAGAACAACCCGGTTTATTATTATCCAATAAGGAAGTCTTTTTTTACGACGAACCGACTTATGAAGAAGCCTGGAATTATGGTTTGTTTATTTCACAAGATTTACTATTGTTTGGACGAAATGCTTTATTGAATCTTGATTTTTACAGGACGGATTTTCTGCGGCAGATGATAGTGGATATGGATGGCTGTGTCTCAATGATGTTTGCGTACGAATTGAACGGGATGAAGAATTTTTACAATGGGAAATCCTTTGCCAACAGCGCACAGGCAGAATTAAGACTTGAGCCGATTGAGGGATTTGACCTCTTGCTGGCTTATCGGATCAATGATGTGAAAACCACCTATAGTGGAGAATTGAGAGAAAAACTAATGACTAAAAGAACTAAAGCATTGTTGAATATATCCTATATAACCAGCTGGGAAAAATGGCAATTCGATTATACCCTGCAGCAAAATGGCAAAAGCAGGTTACCGCTTCAAGTTGTATATGATGATGTTTTGCAGGAATATGATACCTTTCCACAGGAATTCAGTCCGTTATTTATCATCATGAATGCTCAGGTAACCAGGCGCTTTAAAAATTGGGAAGTATATGCCGGAATTGAAAATCTGACTAATTTTACCCAGGATAACCCTATTGAATATTTTGACGAACCGTTCAGCTTGAAATTTGATGCCACAAGAACCTGGGGACCTGTTCTTGGCAGAAAAGTCTATTTAGGTCTCAAAATGAATTTATTTTAGTATAATTGAACTTGACAAAAAACACAAAAATGATGAAGAATTCAATCAAAGCATTTTTAATATTAAGCCTGTTTTCGCTGATATTACTGGGAAATACTTCATTTGCCCAGACATCTGCCAAGAATGATGTGAAATTTAAAAAAGCAACCTATTCTGTTGATGTACATTGCAATAGCTGTAAGGAGAAAATTGGAAAAGCCCTGGCATACGAAAAGGGGGTAAAGGAATTTACAGTGGATGTTGATAAAAAATTGGTTAGCGTCACCTATAATCCAGCTAAAACCAATTTAGAAAAAATTAAAAAATCAATTTCCAAATTGGGATATAAACCTAAGTTGTCATCGACAAAGGCTTGTTGCGATAAGTCTCATGCCCGTTCCGGCAGTTCCTGCTGTAAGAAATAATTTAATTATTTGCCGAAAACAATGTACTCCTTTAAATCATTTGAAGGAGTTTTTTTTGCTCCCTAAAAAAAATCAAATAATTATTACATTTGCTGCACTCAAATATTTACATCACTATCCATAAAATGTAAAAAAACTGATGCAAAAATTGTTATTGTTAGGGGATGAAGCTATTGCGCAGGGAGCGATAGATGCTGGTTTAAGTGGAATTTATGCATATCCGGGTACACCTTCAACCGAAATTCTGGAATATGTCGAGCGAAATCAGGAAGCAAAACAAAAAGGAGTTAAATATCAATGGGCTGCAAATGAAAAAACTGCTGTGGAAATGGCCATGGGTATGTCGTATGCAGGAAAAAGGTCGATGGCTTGCATGAAACATGTAGGCTTAAATGTGGCTGCAGATCCTTTCATGAATTCAACAATTACAGGAGCCAATGGTGGATTCATTGTGGTTGTAGCAGATGACCCAAGCATGCATTCCTCACAAAATGAACAGGATTCCCGTTTTTATGGAAAATTTGCCATGATGCCCATTTTTGAGCCCTCCAGTCAACAGGAAGCCTATGATCTTGTTCATTATGCTTATAATCTTTCTGAAAAGTATTCAATTCCAGTGATGTTCAGGATCACTACCCGTCTGGCTCATTCAAGGGCAGGGGTCATGAGAAGAAAAACAAAAGATCAAAATGAATTTAAATTACCTGCTAATTTAAGGCAATATGTCTTATTGCCATCATTTGCAAGACAGCGGTACAGCGAATTACTGGAAAAACAAGACGATCTGGAGAAAGAAAGTGTCAGTTCGGGAGTGAACCAGTATCATGATGCTGCAGATAAAAGTTTAGGGATTATTGCCTGCGGTCTTGCTTATAATTACCTGCTTGAAAATTTCGAGGATCAGGTGGTACCTCATCCGGTTTTAAAATTATCACAATATCCTGTTCCCACTAAGCTGGTCAAAACCCTTTATGATGAATGTGATGAAATCCTGGTGTTGGAGGATGGATATCCATTGGTAGAAGAATTACTGAAAGGACTTTTGGATCATGGAAAGAAAGTGAAAGGACGCCTGGACGGAACTATTCCCAGGCAGGGTGAATTAAACTCCAATATCGTTGCGCAATCCTTGAATATTGATGAAAAATTTGGTTCTGAAATTCCGGGGATTATGGTAAATCGTCCTCCTTCATTTTGTCCGGGGTGTTCACATATTGATTCCTATGTTGCTTTGAATGAAGCGCTTACTGGTTATTCTGAGGGCAGGATTATGTCCGATATAGGCTGCTACACACTGGCTGCGCTTCCTCCATTTCAAACCATTAACTCCTGTGTTGATATGGGAGCTTCCATTACGATGGCCAAAGGACTTGCTGATGCTGGTGAAGTCCCGGCAGTTGCCGTTATTGGTGACAGTACTTTCACACATTCAGGAATTACCGGCTTATTGGATGCAGTAAATGACAATTCTCCCATAACCGTGTTGATACTGGATAATGAGACCACTGGAATGACTGGTGGTCAACCCTCAGCTGCACTGGGCAAAATTGAGAAGATTTGTATGGGTGTCGGGGTCGAAGAAGATCATATCCGTGTATTAACACCACTTAAAAAATATCACGAAGAAAATGTAAAAGCCATTAAGGAAGAACTGGAATATAAAGGTGTTTCAGTCATAATTCCACGCAGGGAGTGCATTCAGACTATCGGCAGTAAATTAAAGGCTAAGGCTGCCCAAAAGGAAGCAGAAAACAAAACATCTGTTGAATCACACATTAATTAGCATTAAATAAGCACATGAAAAAGGATATCATATTAGCTGGAGTGGGAGGACAGGGGATTCTTTCAATTGCTACTGTTCTTGGATATATTGCTGTAAAAAAAGAATTGAATTTAAAACAATCTGAAGTGCACGGGATGAGTCAGCGTGGTGGCGATGTTTCTTCCCATCTGAGGATATCAGATAAAACCATAGCATCAGACCTTATTCCAAAAGGGAAAGCAGATATGATCATATCTGTTGAGCCTTTAGAATCATTGCGTTATCTGCCATGGCTATCAGCTGATGGATGGATAATCGTCAATGAAACACCTTTTAAAAATGTTCCCAATTACCCGGATGTAGATAAAATCCATGAACTGATAAAAAGTCAACCCCAGCATATATTGCTGGATGCTGAAAATCTGGCTAAAAAAGCAGGAACCATTAGAAGTGCCAACATGGTTATTCTGGGAGCATCTTCTCCATTTTTAAGCTTCGAGGATGAGCTCTATGAAGAAGCTATGAATGCTATTTTTGGAAAGAAAGGGGAAGCAATTGTTCAGAAGAATATCAAAGCATTTTACAGTGGTAAGGAAATCGCTTCCCAATCCATCCTTCAGTAAGGAAATATATTAAAGCTACTGATCATAAGGCTTTGGTAAAAATCAAATTAATTCGCCTAAATAATTATTTATCACTAAATTGAGATGCTTTAAGAGTGAGTTTTTAAGGTGTAAAAAATAGTATTCTACATATGGTCGTAAATGGAAGTGAAACAGTTAACTCAGGTACTGATGTTAACGAGCTGCATTTCGATCAGAGGCTTTGGATCAACAGGATCCGTCTCCATAAAGATGAGTTAAGTATCTTACAGGAGAACCTCGACAAAATGGTGAAATACTCCTCAAATGAAGAATGTATGTCGGAAATTGAGCAGTATCAAAACAAAATAATTGTCTACAGGGAGGTCGCTGATCGATTAATCAAAGATTACAAAATTTTAAGAAACAAGATTGTTGAACAGAATGGAAATGCAAAAGGCTCTGGACAAGGAGTAAAGCTTGACATTGTTAACAGCGAATTGTCAACCAGGGCCAGCGAGTTTCTTGACATTCTGGATGATTTAAAGGATAATTTTCTTAATTTCTATACTTCCTATCACGTGAGTGAGAATCACGTATTTGATAAGTAGAGATCTCATCCAGTCCATTTTTCATAACTGGTTTAAGGACCAGCCAGGGCTAATATGATGTAAAAACAGAGATGCTTCATCAATTGATGAGGCATTTTTTATTTTAGTTTTGTTCTTGTACACAGAACAACACAATTCAATATGATCTCGCTTACTCTTTCTTCATTCTAAATGGAATATCGAATGATGAAGACCGAATATCCAATGATGAAATAGTGAAAAAAATTCGACATTCCTCAATGAGCAAAGGATATTATTAAGCTCATTTTATTATCACACTTTTTACTTTCTACTTTTTCCTTTTGACTTGAATTAAAAACAACCAAGTAATCAGTAAATAATACGGTATTGTGCATGGAATATTAAATATTTGGAATTGACATTAAGTGAAAAATAATCAGGTATTTTACCTCAACAACAACACCGTCCCATCCTTCCTTGCCCGTTGGCCGGCAGTACCGCTTGCTGAAATAGTATAGAAGTACTGCCCCAGCGGACAAAGCTGGTTTTTGAATTTCCCGTCCCATGAATCATTGATGTCATTGGAGATAAACATCAATTCACCCCAACGATTGAAAATACTGATCTGGTATTCCAATATGAAAGTTCCTTTAATCGTGAAACTATCGTTTAAATAGTCCCCGTTAGGAGTAAATGAATTAGGCGCATGAAGATTAAATGGAGTAGGAGCACAAACTACATTTGATTCAGATATTTTTCCATCACCTACCCGAGTGGCTTGAATCTTATAGCAATAATCTGCCTGGTTGTAAATTGATTTTGCATCCGTATAGGTGAATATATTGTTGCCAACAGAAGCCAGGCTTTCGAATATTTGAGTTGCTTCATTGCGGATGAATATCTCATAGCCGACCACTCCGTCTGCCCAGTATTCATAAGGTGTCCAGTTCAAAATAGGGAACTTTTCATCGTTATTTATTGTAAGCAGTATCGTTTGACCAATATTGCTGTATGGACTGTGATAATCGCAACTATCGATAGTTTCAATCCTGTATATATAGCTGAATGCGTCTACATCCACATTTACATCATAAAACTCATAAATATGAGCAGAAATATCACTTAGATGATTGAAGTTTACATGGTCGATCGATCTTTCAAGGACAAAGGTTTTAGGCCGGCCAACAGTTACTGGCAGCCATTCTACATGAACTTCCAGGTCATCATAAACTGTTGCCACATCCACTAGGGTGGGATCCACATAGTCATAAATAATGACTTGATGTTCAATTGAATCCAGGCAAAATTTATCAGAAGTCACCAGCAGTTTTACGAGATAGGTGCCAGCCGAAGTAAATGTATGAAATGGATGCTGGCTGGCTGAAGTATTTCCATCTTTATAATCCCAAACCCATTGATTCACAAGATCCGGTGCATTTACTGAAGATTCATCGCTAAATTGAATAGCTTGTCCGATACAGGGAAGAGAAAAGCTAAACTCAGCTTGTGGCATAGGATGAACAACCACAGGCACAATAAGGGTGTCGGCACAATTATAGGTTACAGAATGAGCGATCAGCATCACCATATAAGTGGAATCTGAAGCGTATGCGTGCTGAATATGTGTATCGGTACTGGTTCTGCCATCATCAAGAATCCAGGTGTAATTCAAATTGCCACTGGCGACAGTGGAAAGATTGGTAAAGTTGAAGTTGTTTCCTGTCAGACATTGCAAGCTGTCGTTCACGGAGAAGTCAGCTACAGGCATGGGACGTACAAAAACAGTTGTTTCAATTGAATCCTGGCAAGCATGTTCAGATGTGGAAATTAGTTTTACTACATAGCTTCCATGATCAGCATAACTGTGATTTGCGTTAGTTGTCGTGGCATCCGACAGGTCACCAAAATCCCAATAATAATTCATTAAGCCATAAGGTATCACAGTCGCATTTGTGAATTCAAACAGGTTTCCTCTTAAGCATTGTGACGCTAAATTGACATTAAAATCTGCAACAGGCATCGGATGAATCACAGCAGGATAAATAAATGTATCACGGCAGGCGTTATCAGTGGTCACAATTAATGAAACATCAAACGAATCATAAGTGCCGTAAGTGTGGGAAGGATTCGATAAGGATGAATTAGCTCCATCTCCGAAAAGCCAATTGTAATACATGTTTCCATATGGGAGACTGCTAAGATTTGTAAACTGGAAAAGGTTCCCATACAGGCATTGATCAGTGTCATTCATGCTGAACAAAGCTGCAGGCATGGGATGTATATAAACAGCTTTGGACAGGCTGTCCTGGCACATTAAGTCAGAAGTCACCATAAGGTTTACCAAAAAGGTATCGTGATTTAGGTATTGATGCTGGCTGTGGAAATTTGTATCAGAGGCTGCATCACCAAAACTCCATAAATTGCTTATCGTTCCACTATTGATCGTGCTGTTGTTGGTGAATGTAAGAAAGTTGTCAAGCAAACATTGTGAATCATCATCGATATCGAATCCGGCCAGAGGCGAAGGGAAAACATAAGTTGTTTTAAGCAGGGTGTCGAGACAATTTAAATCAGAGGTAGCCACCAGTTGCACACTAAAAGTATCATCCGTGACATACGTATAAACCGGATCAGACAGGCTGGAAGAAGATCCATCACCAAATAGCCACGAGTAGCTTGCCGTGCCTGTATTAATAGTCGTTAAGTTGCTGAAAATAAATGAATTTCCGTTGAAACATTGCTGGCTGTCGTTGATGCTGAAATCAGCTATTGGATTAGGAAATACATAAGCAGTTTGAATAAATGAATCGGGACATCCCAGGTTGGAGCTCAATAGCAGTTTCACACTGAAGCTGTCATCATTTAAATAGCTGTGTGTAGCATGCATGCTTAACGCAGTATCTCCATCACCGAATTCCCAGGTAGAAGTATAATTTCCTGAATTGATAGTGGACAGGTTGGTGTAAATAAACTGGTTGTAATTGAAACATTGTTGACTGTCATTTAAACTGAAATCAGCTACAGGACTTGGAAATACATAAGCAATCTTCTCAATAGAATCGGAGCAAAACAAGCCGGAAGTAATCCTTAATTTAACAAGGAATGTATCTTCATATAAATAGCTATGAACAGGACTTTGTTGAGTGGAGGTGTTTCCATCCCCCAAAGTCCATACATAATTCATGCTTCCTGAGTTGATAGAGGAAGTGTTATTAAATATAAATGAATTCCCATTGAAACATTGCATGCTATCGTTTATGTCATAACCAGCAAGAGGATTTGGAAATACAACAATCTGCTTTGATATGGAGTCGGCACATCCCAGGTTCGACCAAATCAATAACTCTACATAAAATGTATCATCAGATTGGAAAACATGGTAGGTATTGGTGAAATAGGATGAATCTCCGTCATCAAAATCCCAGCGCCAGCTCAATGTACCTTTTAAGGTATCAAATGCAGTAGAATCATTGAATAAATAGTAATTGCCGTTAAAACACTGGTCGCTGTCATTCGTATAATAATCAGCTACAGGACTTGGAAATACATAGGTTATTTTGTCCAATGTATCCGGGCAGTTTAAATCCGAGGTGGCAATCAACCGGACCTGGAAGGTGTCATCCCAGGAATAGCTATGCTGTGGATCAGTTTGCGAAGAAGTATTGCCATCACCAAAAGTCCAATTGTAGGTGCTGCTGCCCGTGTTAATTGCAGTGGAATTGGTAAAGATGAAATTATTTCCTGCAAAACATTGTTTATCGTCATTGATATCATATCCGGGAACAGGGGAGGGAAATACATAGGCTCGTTTTGTGATGGAATCCTGACAGCCCAAACCAGATACAGCAAGCAGCTCAACATAGAAGGTATCATCAGTGGTATAAACATGATCCGTACTGTATTGTGAATTTCCGTTTCCATCGCCAAAATCCCAGCTAAAACCAAGGCTTCCCCATGCTATGTTTGTCGTATTCTGGAAAGAGAAATAATTTTCATTGAAGCATTGAACACTGTCGTTATTTTCGAAATCAGTATCAGGCATTGGAAAAACATAAGTTGTTTTTTCCATCGAATCGAGACAACCCATTGATGAAGATACTCGCATTTTAACTGTAAAAGTATCATGATACAGATAGTTGTGGGAAGGATTTGTAAGAGATGATGTATTTGTATCCCCAAACCACCAGGAGTTAAATGTCAAACCGGAAGAAATAGTGCTTAAATCTGTGAATGTGAATGAATTTCCTCTCAAACATTGTGTGCTGTCATTTATCATGAAGTCAGCTACAGGCATTGGATGTACATATACTTTGTAGTGGGTGGAATCGATACAACCCATGATGGATGTGACCTGCAACGACACATCAAAAGTATCAGGGTAATTATAGCTGTGCTGTGAATTGGTGATGAATGCCGTATCACCATCATCAAAAAACCACTCCCTGGTCATATTTCCCCATGGAATTGTGGAAGCATCAGTAAATGTAAAATCGTTACCATAGAAACATTGGGAAGTGTCGTTTATCTGGAAATCAGAGACCGGCATCGGATGAACATAAGTAGTCAGCATAGTAGAATCCTTGCAGCCAAAATCAGAGATTAACAAAAGCTTTACCGGGAAAGTGTCATGCCCAGAATAGGAATATGTGGGCTCAAATGCATTACTTGTTCCAGTATCACCAAATTCCCAATTATTGCTGAATGTTCCGCTTCCAATGGTTGAAAGGTTGGTGAATTCAAAGAGGTTTCCCAGTAAACACTGCATGGAATCATCTATGGTAAATTCGGCCTTTGGCTGGGGATGCACATGTACATAGGTCATTCCTGAAACAGAATCCATGCATGCGTAATCTGAAGTAACAATTAGTTTCACTGTAAATGTATCTGCATAAATATAGGAATGCACAGGATTTGTCAGAACAGAATTATTGCTGTCTCCAAAATCCCACTGATAGGTCATTGTTCCCGTCAGAATA
The DNA here is from genome assembly GCA_016776505.1 of Bacteroidota bacterium. Taxonomy (GTDB): domain Bacteria; phylum Bacteroidota; class Bacteroidia; order CAILMK01; family JAAYUY01; genus JABINZ01. Next base: position 1,070 of record JADHTG010000032.1, on the reverse strand, counting down.
GTGGATAAATTAGTAAATCCAAAAGCATTTTGTTCGAAACATTGTGCCGAGTCATAAATGGCGTACATAGCAACAGGCATAGGCCTTACATACACATTATTAATCATGGTGTCAGGACAGGATTCACCTGAAGTTGAGATCAATTTAACCGGATAAGTCCCCGGGCTGATATAGGTATGCGAATCGCTTAATTGGGTAGAAGTGCTTCCATCACCAAAATCCCATAAATAGGTTTGACTTCCATGAGGAATGTTGGATGTATTGGTAAATATATAATGATTGCCAAGCAGGCATTGTGAGCTGTCATCTATTACAAAATCAGCATGCGGCATAGGTTGGACGATCAAATCTTTATAGGCAGAATCTGGACAATCGAACAAAGAGGTGGCAAGCAATTTTACCGTAAAAGTATCATAATTGGAATAGCTGTGATTTGGATTTGAATTCGTGGTGTAATTGCTATCTCCAAAATCCCAGAAGTAGGTATTGCTTCCTGAAGAGATAGTGGTATTGTTCGTAAATGAAAAGACATTGCCTGTCAAGCATTGAGAATTATCATTGATATTAAACTGGGCAAGTGGCATGGGATTAACGATTACGAATCGTTTCATGGAATCCTGGCAGGAAAGGGCGGAAGTAGCCATTAATTCTACCAGGAAAGTATCGGAAGTAGAATATGAATGTGTACTATGTGTTGTGGAAGCATTCCCTCCATCACCAAATAACCAGACATAAGACATGTTTCCGGATGCAATGGACGTCAGGTTTGTGAAGCTGAAATCATTGCCACTCAAACACTGGAAGCTATCGTCCACCATGAAATCTGTTTGTGGCATAGGGAACACATAAGAGACTGAAAATGCAGAATCTGTGCAACCCAATCCGGAAGTTACCATCAGTTGGACTGTAAAGGTACCGTGATTTCCATAGGAATGATTTGGTGAATTTTGGGCCGAAGTATTGTTGTCACCGAATGTCCAGTAATAATTCATGCTGCCTGAATTGATGCTGCTGCTATTGGAGAATCCAAAACTGTTCCCGCTCAGGCATTGGGTGCTGTCATTGACAGT
>JADHTG010000001.1 GCA_016776505.1 Bacteroidota bacterium | reverse complement strand
ACAAATCAGAAAGTTGATTTATACAACAAATACAGTTGAAGGATTCCATCGTATGATCAGAAAAGTAACCAAATCTAAAGGAGCATTTACTTCAGATATGGCTATGTTAAAACTTGTCTATTTGGCTACTATTCAGTTCCATAAACGCTGGAAGAGAAATTTAAGAGATTGGCCAATGATTATTAACCAATTATTCATTTACTTTGAAGATAGAATTACTGATCATGACACAGTTTGTTGAACACTCCCAATGGCTAAAGCCATTTTGAAATGTTTTATAAAGCCCGACTTAAAAGTCGGGAGAAAATCAATTTCTCCGTAATTTCAGACATTATTATTCGTTATATTTGTCTACACCAAAATACCTGAATATGAAAAATCTACTTTTTATCTTAATCAGCTTCTCAATTATTAGTTCAAATGTCAATGCACAATTCCTGAAAAAAGCAAAAGTTGTAAATCACAGCGGAGATGCTTTGTATGTGGGTTGGGACAACAAAATTGAATTGCATTGCGATGCCATTAATATTGAAGATATTAAAGTGATTTGTAGTCATGGAACAGTTGTGATCAAAGACGGATTGTTTATTGTCAATATTCCGTATGAAGAGGGACTTGAAAAACAAGATGCACTCCTGACATTTATCAAATCTGAGAATGGAACCCCCAAAAAATTTAGAAGAATAAAATACCCGATTAAGTATATTTCAAGTCCTGAAGTAGAATTTGGAGGAAAGACTTCTGGTGTTATAAGTGCTGATGCAGTAAAAAAAACACGAGACATTCGCATTTATATGGAAAACTGTCCGGGTGATTTAACCTACACCATTATAAAATATCAATTTCTATATAAGCCTAAAGACGCGGGTGCATCTACTTTTCAAGTACATGGAGCAAGCTTATGCTCTAATTGTGAAAAGATGCTTGTTGATCCTAAAGCGGGGGATATAATTATTGCAGCAAAAGTATGGGCAGACATTACAACTCAAGGCGAAAAGTTAATTCCTGGATCATTAATACTTACAGTGGAATAAAAAAAGCCCCATCATTTAAAACAATGGGGCATTACTTTCGCTTCCTGAAGCAATTATTTAACTGGATAATAAACTTCAGTCATCCATTTACTGGTATCCGCTTCTGAATGAGGATCTGTTAAATAAGACTCCCAGGGAGCACCAGACATTTCCAGTGCATTTGCTTTGATATAATCTTCAATAGCATAGTAAGCGGAACCGACTTCTTCGTATTTGCCAAAATGCATGGTAGCTGCTACCTTGCAAGGCATGATTTCTCCGAAGTACACATGATCATCTCCTTTTACTTCATCCTTTACAGGTGCACAAACTTCAAAGATTATAGTGTCTCCTCCTGTTTCACTCCATTGCAAATAGCGTGTAAATGGAGGACCGGCCATTTCAATCTTATTAACTCCCATAAATGCAGTCAATACCTGAAAATCCTGCTCCATAATTGTTCCTATTGTCATCATATCAGTTACGGTATGTTTAATTCCAATATATTTCACACCCGGAAATTCTTTCACTTCCACAATAATCTCAGGAGCTTTTTCCTTTGGTTTTGCTTCACAAAGAGCTTTTAGATTATTCAAACCGGTTTCAAAGGATTTTTTCATTTTTCCGCGAGATAATAAAACCCAATATCTTCCAATTGGATTGAAGCCGATTTCTCCTTCAATTGACCAGGTTGTTTTAGTTCCTTCTTCCACTTCTTCCAGGACAAATTTATTGAAGGCAGGTTTATCCATATCTACAAATAGTAGTTTTCCCTTGGACATCTCATTTTCTGCCATTTCAAGAGTTTCCATAGATCCGCTTCCCTGGGTTTCACTTGTCCAGCTTCTGGTTTGCCCAACGCCCATTTCACCTTCCACTGTGCTAACCATATTGGTGTCAGCAGCATTCCAGGGATCCCATTTTGGCCAATTGTTATAGTCTGCTACTTCTTCATATACAGACCATGCAGGAGCATCAATTACAATAGATTTTTCTGTGTAATAATCTGAAGGTAGAAACAGAGAAATAACAAAAAGAATTGCAATCAACAGTATCAATACAATTCCGATCCATTTTAATGCTTTCATTTTCTAATGTTTAGATGTTAAAAAAATTGATGTAAATATAATAGTTTTATGTCGAAAACTTAATATAAAAGACTGATATAGCCTTTTTTAGTTACAATTTGTCCCTCTAATGTTTTAACAGATACAACATATATATAGGATTCCATATTTTGTAGTTTTCCTTTGTAATAACCATCCCATCCCTGTTCTGCATCCATGGTTTCAAATACAATTTCCCCAAAGCGATTAAAAATCTGGAAATTCAATAATTCCGAAAACCGGCTTCCATAGCCTTCTAATTTGATTACATCGTTATTTCCGTCTCCATTGGGTGTAAAAGCTGAAGGTAAATCAACAATGGCTTCCAGGGGATCAATGACGATCAATTTGGATATGGTATCAAAACATCCCAATGCATTTCTAACAATTAGAGTGACCAGGTAATCGCCTGCATTTTTGTAATAATGTGATACATCCTGTGCTGCTGTATCCATGCCCTCCCCAAAATTCCAAATCCAGGAAATGGCATTTATGGAAGAAAGATCCATAAAGTCTATATGCATTGGAACCATCCCGTTCGTATCACTGGCCAGAAAATCTGCAACGACCTGTGAAACAAATACAATATCATCAGCTGATTTACGACAGCTACCCGTTGAGTCTTCATAAATCAATTTGGGAAAATAAACACCACCACGCGCATAACTATGATAGGTAGAATCCAGAGTCCCCTTTTCAAGATAACCATCTCCAAAATCCCAGTCGAAATCAAAAACATTGTCTTTCTGAATTAATTTGAATTTCGCTAAATCATATGTACAAACTGTATCCGGATCAATATCAAAATCAGCAACTGGTCCATTAACAACTATATATTTTGTTTTAGTTATCGAATCCACACAGGAAAAAGAAGTTATAATATTAAGTTTTACATCATAAGTCCCAGGCATTTCGTAATTATGTGCCGGATTTTGCAGAAAAGATTTGGCCGAATTGTCCCCAAATTCCCATTCCCAGTAAACGATATTTGTGGCAATTGATAAATCAGAAAACTTAACCAAAAGTGGATAACAATTTGAAAAAATGGTGTCGGCAAAGAAGTCAGCAATCGGCAAATCCTGTATACTGATATAATTCCCTACTAAAGCTGTATCCTTGCATCCTTCCTGATCTGTCACAATTAGCTGAATACTAAATTGACCGGCACTGGAATATAAATGTGCCGGACTTAGGTCAGTAGAAGTAGCTCCATCGCCAAATGACCATTCATATTTTGTTATGTCGCCACTGGAAGTATTTACAAATATGGCAGAATCAGTCAAACAGAGTGAATTATCAAGCGTGTAAAATCCTGCTGACGGTTTCCCGCTCGTAATATATGCTGTTTTTAAAACAGTATCCTGACATCCGGTAGCATTCGTAACAATTAAACTTGGACTAAAAGTACCTTTTTGAACAAAGGTGTGAGACGGAGATTGAGAAGCGGAAGTGCTTCCGTCACCAAAGTGCCAGTAATAGCTGGTAATTGATGTATCAGAAGTGGACAGGTCGGTAAAATGGATATTTTCAAAAACACATGGGGAACTATCTGCCATGAAATCAGCCCTGATATCGAACACTTTAATAAAGTGGGAAATGCTGTCACGACAACCACTAAAATCCGTGGCTAACAAATCAACCCTGTAAATTCCAGCTTTGCTATAGGCATGAAGTGGCAAATAATTTGTTGACCAATTGCTGTCTCCAAATTGCCAGTATGTGTTGAAGTTGCTGCCTGTTTTCAAAACAAACAAAATGCTGTCCCCTACGCAAGGAGTGGAGTCTGAAAAATAGAAATCTGCATCCAGATGAAGGATATGAATATCAATCTCATTTGGCCATGTACAACCTGTGCTATCATTATAAGCCTTGGTTTTAACTTCAAACTTTCCATATGCCGTATAAAAATGGGTCACCGTATCCGAAGTTAGATTTGTAAGTTTTGTTCCATCGCCAAAATCAATTTCCCAATGATGAACCCCTTTTGGGATTTGAACAAAGGTGTATTTAAAGGGAGTATCACAACTGAAGTATGGAGTAATAATGGAAACAGGGGCTAATGAGTAATTTGTACTATCTATTTTTAGGGTGTCGTAGCAACCTTTTTGTCCGACAATCAATTGTGTTGTCATGTAACCGGTGTCAACATGCTGGTGAGATACGTATTGACCAGAACCACTTAATCCGTCTCCGAATGTCCATAACCATTCGTCATTTGGTTTTCCGGATGGATTGATAGAATTATCGACAAACAAAACTGAATCATAAGCACAAGTTGAATCAGGAAGTGAAACAAAATCTACAATTGGTTTTAAACCTACTTCCACAGTTTTGTTAGTAAAGCCGATGCAACCTGAATCATTTTCAATAAATAATGTTACCTGGTAAGTTGTATCATCATAAAAAGTATGGGTTGGATTTTGAAGAAGGGAAGAATCCCCATCTGAAAAATACCATTTCCAGCTAATGATCGTCTCGTTTGAAATACTTAAATCTGTGAAATCAACTGTCAGTGGAACACATCCCCGCATAGTGTCTCCTATGAAATTTGCAATAGGTGGTTGAATGTTTATTAGATTACTTAAGGCAAACGAATCCCTGCAACCGGATGAAGATGTAATTACCAGGCTACTTTGAAAAGAGCCTGCCGTGGTATAAGTGTGCTGCGGGTTCTGTAGAGTAGAAGTATTCCCATCTCCAAAATAATACAACCAACTAACCGCATTTTTGGACAGGTCATTAAATGTCACTTCAAGAGGAATGTGACAGGTTTGCAGGGGAGAAGCATTAAAATCCGCAGAAATATCTTCAACAAAAATACTTTTGCTCAAACTGTCTTTACAACCATCAATACCTTCAACTACTAATTTGACTAAATAAGTTCCGGGATTAAAATAGATATACTTCGGATCTGCTACAGTGGTTGTATTTCCATCTCCAAAGTTCCAGAAATAGCTATTTGATCCGGAAGAAGCATTATTCATTGCAACAAAAACACCGCTGCAAACAGAATCATTATCAGGGTTAAAATTCGCCTTAATATGGCTAATTATTACGTAACTGTTTTTTATTATAGAATCAGAACAACCATTTTGATCCGTTACTACCAACTTGACATCGTAGTTTCCTCCTGCCAGGTAATTATGAACAGGATCCTTTGCCGAGCTCGTGTTTCCATCTCCAAAATCCCATGCATAAACTAAGGTGCCGCTACCGCTTGTAATATTCGTAAAACTAACAGTGGCAGGAACATGGCAATAATTCTGATTGCTAACACTAAAATCTGGTTTTGGCTTTGGATTTACAGTTATGTAATCATTAATGGTCTTGAGGTCAGAACAACCATTGATATCGACCACATTCAAAGAAACCCTGAAAACACCAGGGGTGATATACGTATAGGTAGGATTTTTAGCCGCTGAAATTCCTCCATCTCCAAAATCCCAGGTCCATTTCGAAATGAGTCCATCTCCGGGCACGCTCAGGTCAAAAAAGCCAACTGTAAGAGGAACACAGCCTGTCGTTGCCGAGGTAGCTGTCAGGTCAGCACTTGGATTCTTGAATACAGTGATATAATCTACTTTTGTTTCTGTATGTGAGCCAGATGCATTGGAAGCCGTTAAATAAACCGTGTAAGTGCCAGATAGAGTATAAGATGCTTGTGGATTTTGCAGTGTCGACGTATTCCCGTTACCAAAATCCCAATACCATGAGCTTGGGTTGCCAGTCGATTGATCAGTGAATGAAATTACGAGAGGGTTACAACCAGAAACTACATTGGATGTAAAATTTGCTGTAGGCTGAGCAAGAGTGAGGACTGCTTGCAAACCGATAATAGCTGTAAACAGAAACCTGTAGAGTTTCCATTTTTTTTTCCTGTGCACTGTTTAAAATCCCGAATTGATGAAAGTCAAAGAAACACTATATTTGTTTAACAAATATAGTAATTTCTTGAGATTCCGAATTCGAATAATAATAACTCCCCTGCTGGTTTTGATTTGCTTAAGTGCAAAATCACAGGATATTCATTTTTCACAGTTTTATGCCTCTCCCTTGATTAAGAATCCGGCTGATTGTGGTGACTTCCTTGGTGAATTGCGCATTGCTGACATTTATAGAACACAGTGGTTTACTTTGCCTATTCCATATGTCTCAAATGCCATATCCATTGATAAACCCATTTATATAAGAAAAGAACACTTTGGAATAGGTTTAGTATTAATTAATGATAAATCAGGAGATGCTGAACTTACAGTGAGCAAATTGTATTTGGACCTTTCATATCATAAAAAGATTAAGAGGCAGTATTTTCATGTTGGAATCCAGGCTGGAGTAGTAAACAAAAGTATTTCCTTGAATGCGATCACTTTTCCTGACCAGTATAATAGACTAACTGGTTTTTTTGATCCCAGTTTTCCAACATCCGATGCAACGAATGGAACTACATTTTACTATCCTGATATGAATGCAGGTATTGCATGGAAGGGTCATTTTAAGGTTGTCGAACCCGAAGTGGGAGTTAGTCTTTATCACATTAATAAACCTGGTGAAAACTTTTTTGGAACTGGAAATCAACTAATGATCAGAAAGTCATATTACTCCATAGTCAGAATTGACCTAAAAGGGAAATTGGATCTGGCTCCTGCCATTTTGTTTACCGAACATGCTTTAGCTTCGGAGTTGGTTGGAGGCGTTAATCTCATTTATATGACAGGGAAAGAAACTTCAGCTATTCAGGAAATATATGGTGGCCTTTATTCAAGAAATGGTTTAAACAGGAATTTTGATGCGGCGATTATTCAATGTGGTTTGTCACTCAAGCATTTTGATTTTGGAATAAGCTATGATCTGAATGTCTCAGATTTAAGTACAGCTACGAATAATCAGGGTGCCATAGAATTTTCAGTGGTTTATAAGAAAATTAGTTCCCTTGCATTTCAAAAGACTATTCCCTGCGAAAGATATTAATCATGTCTCATTTAATGACTAAAAAAAACAGATCGATAAGCCTGCTGATATGTTTATTTGCATTGCTTTCTTTTTGTGTTTCTGCGCAGGAAAGTCCCTCGAAACTTAAAAAGCAAGCTTTACTATTTGAGCGTTATGGTGATATTTATGCTGCTATCAATACATATGAAAAATATCTTGAAAAATCACCAAACAGGCCTTATACCACCTTTCACCTGGCTCAGCTGTATGAATCGATAAGAGATTATGAAAATGCCAGGAAATACTATAAAACTGCATTCGAATTGAAACCAAAAAAGTATGCTAAAGCTCTATATCATGAAGGTTTAATGCTTAAAATGACGGGTGATTATGAGGGGGCTAACCTGCTGTTAAACCAGGTTCGTAAAAAACTGAAGGGGAAAGGCGAAAATGCAAGATACCGAAAATTAGCACGCTCGCAAATCAAAGGTTGTGAATTAGCTATCATTCAGTTGGAAAAACCTGTTAATGTGTTAATCCGCCAATTAAATGAAACAGTTAATTTCGATCATATTGAGCTATCCCCTTTTCCCTTAAATGATTCCCTTATGATCTATGCTTCTGTGAGAGTGAATGAAGTTGTACGCTATTTGGAGAAAGGAAACCAATCCATTGCAAACAGTTCATTCTATTATGCAAAAAAGACAGATGGAAATTGGAAGGGTGGGTATGAAATCAAAGACTCTTTTAATATGCCTGGTTTAAATGTGGGCAATGGTGTCCTTTGCCCGCATGGCAATAGATTTTATTTCACAGTTTGCAAAAAAAATGAGGAGAACAAAAATATCTGTGCCATTTATTATTCTGAAAAGAAAAAAGGCAATTGGCAATCTCCGGAGAAAATCGATAAGCCAATTAATTTGACACACTTTACTTCTACCCAGCCAGCAGTAGGCTTAGAATCAAAAAGGTGGAAAGAAGTTATCTACTTTTCAAGTGACCGTCCTGGTGGGAAAGGAGGTATGGATTTGTGGTATACAGTATACAATAGTGAATCCAATACATTTTCTGACCCTAAAAACATGGGAGGCAGGATAAATAGCATGGGGGATGAATCTACTCCATTTTATGATCAGGAAAACCGCAGGTTATATTTTAGTTCGAACGGAAATATCAATATTGGGGGGATGGATATTTTTAAGACTACCGGTGAAATGAAAAGATGGGAAGAACCCATAAATCTGGGCTATCCCGTTAATTCATGTGCAGACGATTTGTATTATGTTTTAAACCCTGATAATAAATCAGAAGGTTTTTTTGTTTCAAACAGATCAGGAGGGAATATACTCGAAAATATAAGCTGTTGTGATGATATATATGGATTTAGTTACCCAGACTACATTAATATCCTTTTGAAAGGGAATGTGGTTGCAATTCAAGACACGGCTAAAGTTCAATATATTGAAAACCTAATTTCAGAAAGTCCTGATGCAGATATTAGGACAGGAAATCCTGTTGAAAATGCCATTGTTAGTTTGTATTTGATAAGCAAGGAAGAAGAAAAGGAAGAATATCTGATAAATACAGATACAACCGATTTCAATGGGGGCTATCATTTTAAACTTGAAAATGGGAATAAATATAAAATAAAGGTTTCCAGGGAAAATTATTTCAGTCGACAGCGCCAGGTGGAAACGGAAAACATCACCTCAACAGACACCTTGATCAGGGATCTATATATCATTAAGATCCCTGAAGAGCCATTGGTTATCAGGAATATCTATTACCCGTTTGATAAAAGTTATTTGACTGATAGTGCCCAGGCGATTATCGATTCCACCATTCTAGTTTTGATGAGAGATAATCCTTCCATTATCGCAGAAATAAGTTCTCACACAGACAGTAAAGGAACGGAATCATACAATGAGCGATTATCTCAGCGAAGAGCTCAAAGTGTGGTTGACTACCTGATAAAAAACGGGATTGAGAAAGAACGGCTTCAGGCAAAAGGTTATGGTGAAAACCAACCCATTGCACAGAATACTAATCCTGACGGCAGCGATAATCCCATGGGTAGGCAGAAAAACAGGAGAACTGAATTCAGGGTGATTGGAATTCTGCCTGAATATTCCGAAATTATTTACAAGGAATAGGATTTCTGAGTCAATTAATTTTTCAGCTGTGTCCATTTTAATCCTGATTCTTCCAATTTCTTATAAATTCATATCTTTAGTTCTGTTTGAATATGAATTAAATTGATAAAAATGAAAAGAATATTACTTTTAGTCATTGCATTCAGTATATCTGTAAGTGTATACGCTTTAAAACCGGAAAGAGAATATGCTGTTACTCCTTCTGATTATGGGATGGACTACAATAGCATTAAAATTAGAACTTCAGACGGAATGATGATTCAAATCTGGATGTTTAATGCGACTGCCAAACAATCCAGGAAGCTTATCATTTTAAGTGATGATGGAGAAGGTAATATGGCTGACCTGATCGAATTGGCCAGTAATTTTTTATCTCTCGGCTATAATGTGGTGACTTACGATTACCGGGGTTATGGACACAGTGATGATTTTAAAATAAATAATAATTTTTTTATTTACAGCCAGTTTCAAAAAGATCTTGAAGGAGTGATTGATTACATGAAAAGACATTATCCCTCTCTCAAAACCACTCATCTATACGGTGTAGGTATTGGAGGCGGACTTTCTCTTGGTATAGGAGCAAACAGGCCTGAAGTAAGCAAAATAATAGCAGATTCACCCTATATTACATTTGAGAAAACAGAGAAGAAATACATGGAAGTATATGGTCAGAAAGTAATGATGCCCTTGGGATTTGATAAAACCTGGCTGGAGCCTCTTTTTGCTCTGGAGGAAAAGGCAAGTGGGCTGACCGGTATATTTCTTATTTCAGGAGAAGAAGATGAACTATTTACACCTGATGATATGAAAAGCCTGTATAAATTAAGGAAAAGCATTACGAAAATGTATGTAGTACCAGATGCAAAAAGGAGTACTACCTTCATATCAGATAAAGGAAATTACTTCAAAGAAGTCAAGAATTTCCTGGGTGTTTAACGAACGATAACAATTTGAACCAGCTTTCAGGATTGGATATTACTCTTTTCTTATTTGGGATATCAATATTCACATTCTTCCTATTAATTGCCATATCCTCTGCACGTGAGAAAGAAAAAAGAGCAACTTTTGTTTCTTTAATCATGGCATTCGTGTTTTGTAGCCTGTTTATTGTCGTTGCAATTGTGGATTCATCACCACAGGGTATTTTCAGCTGGGTACTCATATCACTGAGCAGTTTGACAATCCTCTCCTTCACTTTTCCCATTGATAAAAAATTGAGATCAAATCCTGACACGCCTGTTTCAAGATTAGACGAAAGGGATGTCATTTTCAGCAGGATGAAACTCAAACCTGGAGATGGAAGGTATGAAGAATACTATGAAAAAAATCCCGGGAAAAAAGCATTAGACGACCAATTGAGATCTGCACCTCCGCTTTTATCTCCTGAAACGCCTTTCTATCATGCTTTTTATTCAGAAAAAGGACGTAATATTTTTGATGAAGTGGATTTATTATATGATAAAGTAGATGGCAATATAAGTAAGGTAAGGCAAAATTTAGATGTGGATGAAATTACAAAAGAAATTACACGATATGCAAAACAACTTCACGCAAAGCAAGTATCTGTAGTCAGTTTGCTAGATCATCACCTATACAGCACAAAAGGGCGAGGTGAAAATTATGGCAGGGAAATACAAAAAAAACATACTTTCTCGATTGTGATGACAGTTGAAATGGACAGGCTCCTGAATAGGACCGCCCCAACAGCTCCGACCACCTATGAATCGGCAGTGAAATATCTTCAATCCGGAGAAATTGCAGTTGAAATAGCCGCATATATCAGGAAACTGGGCTATTCGGCACGGGCACATATTGATGCGAATTACGAACTGCTTTGTCCATTGATAGGGCGTGATGCCGGCCTGGGTGAAATTGGCAGAATGGGAATTTTGATGTCACCTGAATTGGGCCCCAGGTTCAGAATCTCAGTGGTAACCACATCTCTTCCACTTAAATCGAATAAGAGGAAAAGGGATTTAAGTATGCTGGAATTTTGCCAGCTTTGCAATAAGTGTTCGAATAATTGTCCTGCAAATGCAATCCCAAAAGCTGGGATGAGAGAAATAAATGGAGTGAAAAGATGGCAAATAAACCAGGACGCTTGTTTTTCCTACTGGAAAAAAGTAGGTACAGATTGTGGAAAATGCATGGCTGTTTGTCCATATTCACATCCTGGCACATCCTTTCATAGATGGGTAAAGCGGCTGATCAAAAGAAATATTTTGTTCAGGCATTTGGCAGTTTATATGGACGACCTGTTTTACGGGAAATACCCGAAGTCTTATCCTCTTGAAAAATTGACACAAGCTTAATTTCAGCTACTGTTGTTTTTTTTTTTGGTCTATGTCCTTCGGACTCTCAAGGCCATAAATCTCCTTAATATCATTCAATATGCCTTCAAAGTCTATTTTAAGATCAATGAGTTTTCCATTGTGCAGGCTGAACACCCATCCGTGAACTATGGGATAACCGGTTCGCTGATAACTCATTTGCACCGCTTTCGACTTAATTACATTCACACTTTGTTCGTGCACATTTAGTTCAACCAGGCGATCAAAACGATCTTTTTCACTTTTAATAAGGTTTAGCTCGGTTTTGTGAAGCCTGTACACATCACGAATACTTCTTAACCATCCGTTCATAATCCCTAAATCCCTGGCTTGCATGGCAGCCTGAACACCACCACAATCATAATGACCACAAACAATGATGTGTTTTACTTGAAGTTGTTCAACTGCAAATTCAATGACTGAGTTCGCATTGACATCAATATTATCGATTATATTGGCAATATTTCTATGAACAAAAACATCTCTGGGTTCCAGGCCCATGATTTCATTGGCAGGAACCCTGCTATCCGAGCAGCCGATATACAAAAAATCAGGATTCTGATCTTTAGCAAGTTTCTCAAAAAAGTGAGGGTCCTTTTTAAGCATTGTTTTAATCCAAAGCTTATTATTCTCAAATAATTGATTGTAATCCTTCATCGGAATGCTGTTAAGAAGCGCACAAATTTAAGTATAAAATAGATAGCACATTTTGGGAAATTAATTCGATAATCAAGAAATAATATCCACCCAACAAATCCCAGAACAATAAATATCTCAAAGACTTGCAAATACGAAGGGTTAAATGAAAATGTATGAAAGCAATATGATTAAGTACGCTTTTCACTTCCTATCTTTGAGGAAAAATACTTTTAATGACAAGGATTATCCGGGTATTGGCGATCATACTAATTGGATGTTTATTATTATTTGCTCCGTTTCATAAAAAAGAAGCTTATCAAAAGATGCTTTCTTTTGAAGGCTTGGAAAACCATTCAAATTCTCATTTACAAAGTCGTATGGAGTGGGAGTTAAACCGGCTAATCGATCCTGCAAGCGGGAGCATCCCGCCAAATATGTATTATAGGGAAATGAGATTTGCAGAAAAACTTCCCCAAACACATCCATTATACAGAAGTAATTTGTGGATTAACAGGGGACCATACCATATTGGAGGAAGGACCCGGGCAGCAGCTTTGGATATTATGGATGAGGATATTCTTTTGGCAGGAGGAGTCTCGGGGGGTTTATGGCGTTCAATTGATGGAGGATCCAGCTGGAATAAGATAACTCCCTCCAACCAATTTTTAAGTGTAAGTACTATCGCTCAAGATAAGCGAACCGGAAAAACCAACACCTGGTATTATGGTACGGGTGAGGCCTATGGGAATTCTGCCAGTGGTCAGGGGGCTTATTTCTATGGGAATGGAATTTTTAAATCTACTGACAACGGCTTAACTTGGTCCCAATTGGAATCTACGGTTTCAAACAATTCAGTTGATTTCGATCCCTGGGATATCTCATGGAGAATACAGACGGATCCTTCAAATGACACTCAGGATGTGGTTTATGTTGCCGCGATAAGACGCTTATTTAAAAGCCTGGATGGAGGACACAACTGGAATCTTGAACTGGGTGGATCATCGGGTTCCTATTTTACAGATGTAGCGGTGAGTTCATCGGGAGTTGTTTACGCAAGCATGAGCAGTGAAGGAAATCAAAAAGGTATTTGGCGTGCAGCGAATGGCAGCAATTGGGTGAATATACTGCCAGCCGATACTTTCCCGGAAGAATACGATAGAATAGTTATTGAAATTGATCCAAATAATGAAGATGTGGTCTATTTTTTAGCCCACACTCCCGGTTATGGAAAAATGTCATTGAATTACAGGGGAGCGGAAGACTGGAATAGTCTTTGGAAATACCGCTATACCCGGGGTGACGGAGCAGATAGTAACGGTATCTGGTATAATTTATCTGAAAACATTCCCTCAAAGGGAACTAAAAGTTTTGATAATTTCAATGCACAGGGATCATATAACCTCGTGATCAGGGTCATGCCTGGCGACTCACAGATTGTTTTTATTGCTGGAACAAATTTATACCGATCCACAGATGCTTTTGAAAGCTCAAATCATGTCACTCAAATTGGGGGATATGGTGTTGGAACCAAAAGACCAAACTGGATTGTTTATCCGGGCCATCATCCTGATCAGCACGAAATACTCTTCCTTCCCTCAAATCCAAAAGTCTTAATTAACGGGAATGATGGAGGCATGTTCAGAACTGAAAACTCACTTTCAGATACGGTTGAGTGGACTTCATTAAACAATGGATACATCACCACTCAATTGTACACGATAAACATACAGAAGGATGAAGAAAGTGATGTTATTTTAGCCGGACTTCAGGACAACGGGAACCTGTTTTTAAATAGCAGCGATCCGAAAGGAAACTGGGAATTGCCATTGCACGGAGACGGATCTTTCAGTGCCATAGCAAATAAAAGGGATTTTTATATTTTATCCACTCAATTGGGTCGGATGGCTAAAATGAAGCTGGATGAAACTGGGAAACGAATCACTTTCGCAAGGATAGACCCCATGGAAGGAAAAAGCTATCAATTTATTAATCCTTTTATTTTGGATCCAAACAACAATGACATTCTTTACCTGGCTGAAGGTTATCATATGTGGCGTAACGACAGCATTAAAAGTATTCCTTATGCCGAGAATTACGATTCAATAAAAACAGGATGGTTTTTGTACAGCGACTCAGTGACTTTCCCCAATCGATCCATTTCGGCAGTCAGTGTTTCCACAAAAAATCCGCCTCATAGGGTATATTACGGAACCAGTAAAAGCGTATTGTTTAAAATAGATAATGCCCATGTGGGCGATCCTGAGCACAAACGAATTAGCTCCCTTGTCAGCGCAGGTAATATTTCCTGCATTGCAGTCGATCCGGATGATGGAAACAAATTGCTGGTTGTTTTTTCGAATTACAAAGTGTATAGTTTGTTTTATAGTGAAGATGCGGGTGACAGCTGGACGAAAGTGGGCGGTAACCTCGAAGAGAACAATGAGGGAAGTGGTGACGGACCAAGTTTGCGCTGGGCTGAAATCATGCATGTAAAAGATAAAACACTTTTTTTAGTTGGGACATCAATTGGCTTATTTGGTACAGACAAACTGGACGGTACGTCCACAGAATGGATACAGCTGGGGCCAAATACTATTGGAAATGTGGTTGTTGATATGATAAAAACCAGGCAATCGGACGGGACCATAGTTATTGCTACTCATGGAAATGGTGTATATTCAGCGAAAATCAATTCGGTGGATGAAATCCTTGGAACTGAAGAGCAACGTTCAATGGCAAATGCTACTATCAGGATTTATCCAAACCCGGTTCAGGATCAAATGACTATTATCAGATCCGAGCAATGGAAATCAAGTACTTATTCCATTTGTAATTTAGAAGGAAAAATAATGGTGAGAGGCCGAATAACTAAACTCCAAACCATTATCAACACAAGTAGACTGGATAATGGTTATTATTTCGTCCATATGTACAATGAGAATGAAATAAGAACTCTTCGCTTTTTGAAAATGTAAGACCAGCTTTCCAGCTTGTCAATCAACTTTGTATTTCTGCAAACAGGAATGTTTGCATTACAAATCGAAGTCTTTGCAGCTTCCTGTCAAACAGCATTCATGCATTATAATCCCAAGTCCTTGTTGGTGTCTTCACCAACAAAATAATGCATTCACTCATTTTAAAATCCACAACATATTGATTAATATCATTAGCTCTCATTAATAATGTATTAGCTGCCAATTAATTCCATTTTTATAGTATTTTCGCAATTCGCTTTTTTTAATCAACACATAAACCTTCATTAACTAAAAAGCAAAAATTATGTTTAAAGGACATCCCAAGGGACTCGTAGTAGCCTTTTTCGCCAACATGGGAGAGCGATTTGGATTTTATACCATGATGGCTTGCTTGGTTTTTTATCTGCAAGCAAAGTACAACATGAATGCAACCAAAGCCGGAGATATTTACAGCTGGTTTTATTTTGGTATTTATGGTGCTGCACTTTTTGGTGGCTTGATTGCCGATGGTACAAGAAATTACAAGGGAACAATCTTTTTTGGTATCCTGACTATGCTTGGCGGATATATCGTAATGACTGTGCCAGGTCTTTCATTGCCTTTCACTATTTTTGGATTATCTGTTATTGCTTTGGGTAATGGTCTTTTTAAGGGCAACCTTCAGGCTATTGTAGGCCAAATGTACGATGACCCCAAATACGATAAACTAAGAGACTCTGCTTTCAGTGTATTCTACATGGGAATCAACATGGGCGCATTGATAGCACCTTTTGCTGCTAATGGGATCAGGAACTGGTATCTAAGATCTCAGGGATTTGTCTATAATGCAGATTTACAGTCTTATGCAGCAAAATTCAATCTGGGAGAGCTTCCTTTAATCAATACCCTCGATTATACCGGGGCAGCTGCCATAGTTGAAGGCGAAGGTCAACTAGGATTTGCAGAAAGAGCAGCAGATATGATGGGAACTAACATAAGCAGTTTAACTGGTTTTGTAAGAGAATACCTGGATGCATTTGCTACAGGATATAATTATGCATTTGGTATTGCAGCAGTTTCCATGATCATCAGTTTTGCCATATTTGTCTTGTTCAGAAAGATGTTGCCGGATCCCCAAAAGAAGGAAGTTAAGGATTCAAAAATCGAAGAACTCAAACCGGCAGGATTTGCTACTCCGGTCAAAGCCCTGGTTTCACTTGGAGCAATGGCTGCGACAGCAATTCTTTTCTTTTTCCTGTTTGATAAATTCTCCTTGGGTATGGCGGTAGGACTTTTCTTTGCTTTTGTTTCCTGGATCTACATGAGTTCAACAAAGGAAGAAAGGCCACGACTGAATGCACTTTTACTGGTCTTTATGGTAGTCATCTTTTTCTGGATGTCCTTCCATCAAAACGGGCTTACACTATCCATGTTTGCCCGAGACTATACAGCAAATAAAGTGGGGCCTGGTACCTATATGATATTCTTCCTACCTACCTTATTGTGTATTTTCGCTTTCATCCTCGGACTGGTTCAGCTTGTCAGGAAAGTGAATAAGAGTACTAACAGGCTTTTGGGAGGAGTGGCCATGCTGGCAGGAATTGGTGTTGGCTATTACCTGTATTCCAGGTTTGATCCCTTGAACAGCATTGAACCGGAAATATTCCAGTCCTTTAACCCGATTTTTATCGTGTTCCTGACACCGGTCATCATTGGCTTGTTTGCCTGGTTGCGAAAACGCAATATTGAACCATCAACACCCCGAAAGATCGGGATTGGTATGATACTGGCCGGCTTAGGTTTTGTTGTAATGATTTTCAGTTCTTTAGGATTGGAATCTCCTACTTCACTTGCCGGGACACCCTCACCCGAAAGAGTACAGGTTTACTGGTTAATTAACACCTATCTCGTACTCACCATTGCCGAACTGTTTCTGAGTCCGATGGGAATATCTTTTGTTTCAAAAGTTTCGCCCAACCGCTTCCAGGGTTTGATGCAAGGTGGTTGGTTGCTGGCAACTGCGGTTGGCAACAAGCTTCTGTTTGTCGGAAGTACACTGTGGGAAAAAATAGACCTCTGGCAACTTTGGGCACTTTTCGTAGTGTGTTGTTTGCTATCAGCGGCATTTGTATTTTCTATCATGAAACGACTTGAAAATGCAACTAAATAATTAAAGAATCGAATTAAAAATAAACATATGAAAAAAATAACTTCGATAATTAGCATAGTGGTTCTGCTATTTTTAATCACTTCTTGTGCTGAAAAAGAAAAAGTGGATACTTCACAAGCTCCTGAAGATATTGTCAATGCCATTGAGGAGTCCTACCAACTCAGTAAAGAGTTGACGGATATACAGGTGAAAGCGGGTGAAGATAAAATACTGGATGCTGAAGAAATTGATCATATTGCGCAGGTTTTCAGGCATTTAGCTATTGTTAATAATAACAACCTGAAACATTATCAAAAAGACAAATACTTTGTTGCATTAACAAAAGAACGCAAAAAAGATTTAAATGAACTTGCTGCTGATGTCGTATTTCTGAAAGAATGCCAGGGTTATGATGAGTTAGGTCTTGCCATACAGAAAATTGCCCAGGAGGTGAAAGATGTTACCCAGCTTCCTGTTGAAACGCCTGTTTCGGCAGAACCCCTATGGGAAGAACAAAATGAAAACACAGCAGATGTAGTTGAATAGTATATTGTTAGAAAATTCATTTTAACAAAAGCTCAACCTATTCTTACAACAATTACCCGGTCATGAGGCCGGGTTTTTTTTGGATTTTTTGAAACGAAAACACTGTAAATTGCATATGAAAAAAACTAGCAATTATGCCCATTATAGGTTCAATTATTAAAGCAGCTATTGATTTAAGGGGGAAACCCCGGAAAGAACCTGTCCCCGGGCTAAATATCCAACTTCAGCTGAAGGTATTAAAGAAATTACTTAGAAATGCGCAGTTGACATCATTTGGAGAGCATTTTAATTTCCATGAAATACTTAAAAGCAAGGATGCGATAAAATCATTTAAAGAGCGAGTACCCGTTTACAATTACAACAAAATATTTAAAAGTTGGTGGTTCCGGTCACTGAGTGGTGAAACCTATGTCACCTGGCCTGGAAAAGTTAAATATTTTGCTTTAAGCAGCGGCACATCAGAAGCATCCAGCAAGCAAATACCTGTTACTTACGAAATGTTAAGAGCCATAAAAAAAACAAGTGTCCGACAGGTGTTTTCCCTGGCTCGATATGATTTTCCCAAAGAATTTTACAACAAAGGCATTCTGATGTTAGGAGGGAGCACCCACTTGCAATACAATGGCACCTATTATGAAGGGGATTTAAGCGGAATTACTGCCAGCAATATCCCCTTTTGGTTTCAACATTTTTACAAACCAGGAAAAAGAATTGCCAAGGAAAGAGAATGGACTATCAAGCTGGAGGAGATCGTAAGAAAAGCAAAAGATTGGGATGTGGGAATTATATGTGGTGTGCCGGCATGGTTGCAAATTCTGATTGAACGAATAATAGCTTATTATAAAGTGGATACTATACATGATATTTGGCCCAATCTGAGTATATATGTCCATGGCGGTGTTTCTTTTGCACCCTACAAAAAAGGATTTGAAAAAATATTGGCAAAGCCTCTTACATATATAGAAACTTACCTTGCTTCAGAAGGATTTATTGCATACCAAAACAGACCCTATGCGAAAGGAATGCAAATGGTTCTGGACAATGGAATATTCTATGAATTTGTTCCCTTTAATGAAGAAAATTTTGATGCGGATGGAAGCATACTGGCAAATCCTGAAACATGCACCATAAATGAAGTGGAAGAAGGGAAAGAATATGCATTGCTACTAACCACTTGTGCAGGAGCCTGGAGATACCTGATAGGAGATACCATTAAATTTACCAATAAAAAACTGGCAGAGATTGTTATTACAGGTCGGACTAAACATTTTCTTAATCTATGTGGAGAGCACCTGTCACTTGAAAATATGAACATGGCCATAAAAAAAATAGAAGATGAGCTGAATACGGATATACGTGAATTTACCGTTGCTGGAATACAACATGCTAGTATGTTTGCACACAAATGGTTTCTTGGGACCGATGATAATCTAGACCCGCAAATTGCAAAGGAACATATTGATAAAAACCTGAAAATCCTGAATGATGACTACCGGGTTGAACGAATTGCTGCAATAAAAGATGTGATTGTCGAAGTCCTTCCGCTGGACTTGTTTTATGAATGGATGAAATTGAAAGGGAAAGAAGGAGGGCAACATAAATTTCCAAGAGTGCTTAAAAACGGACAACTTCAGGAATGGGAGAAATTTTTAATAGAGAACGAATAAGTACTATGCTCCGGGAAGTTTTGATTGAAGGAATTGTGTTAGGCTTAACGCTTACTATCATGATAGGACCGGTATTTTTTGCCCATCTTCAAACCAGTATTTATAAGGGTTTTTGGGCAGGTACTTATTTGTTGATAGGAATCGTATTAAATGATATTGCTCTTATATATCTTAGTTTTCTTGGCACAGCACAGCTTCTGGATAACCATAACAATAGATTAATTCTTGGATTCATTGGGGGAATTGTCCTGATCATTTTTGGTGTTGTTTCATATCTTAAAAAAGTCAGGTTCAGGGATATGCGTCCTACAGAGGTTAGTTTAAATACTTCTGGAATTATAAAATACCTGGTCAAAGGATTTATGCTAAATGTGGCGAATCCATTCGTCTGGATCTTTTGGATAGGTGTAGTGGCTTTAGTAAGTTCAAATTTTAACCAACATGGGAATTATTATCGCGATATATTTATCTTTTTTAGCATAGTCATGGGAATTTATACCGTATTAAATTTATTGAAAGGGATATTGGCTTTCCGAATTAAACGCCTGATTAAACCCCGATCCATCTTATTTATAAACAAACTGGTAGGAGTATTACTTGTCTTTTTCGGATTGTTATTAATTATTCGAGTGGTAGTCGAGTATGTTTAAAATTCTCTGTCCTGCCCGTCAATAATAAAACTTTCTACATGATAGGGTTGCCTGGAAATGGCACCTGAAAGCTCATCCACACTGAGCTTGCTTTTATCAAATACAATAGTGGCTGTTCCTTTTTCATGAGAAACATGGGCTTCAATAATACCATCAAGTTCAGAAACATTCTTTAGGATTGTTTTTTCACAGCCTGCACAGGTCATTCCACTAACAAACATTTGAACAGTTACTTTATCTTCCGGATCCATGGTTTGTTGTTCCTGTTTCTTTTGATCCTGACAGCTTGTAAATAAAGTAAATAATGTGAGTATAATAACTAACTGCTTCATTTCTGATCGTATTAAATTATTTTCAAATATAAACCTAAGCATTGATTATTTTGTTATGTCAATGAAAACTAATTCTTTATTTGAATGAAATGCCTGTTATTTCATATTGAAATATGCTTACTTTTGCCCTGTTAAAATGAAAATATCAGCATCCATATATTCAAGGAAAAACGGGAATTTAAGGGAAATTATAAATGAACTGGATTCCCTTCCCATTGATTTTATACATATTGATTGCAATGATAATCCTAAAGTCTTTGATGATATTGTCGAAATAAGGCATCACACTCAAAAGCCAATAGACCTGCATATTATCAGTGCAAAGCCAGAAGCCTACTTTGATCTGCTTTTACAACATCAACCGGAATACATCACCTTTCAATACGAACCGATTGGAAGATTTATTGAAATGCCTGCCGAAGTTAGTTCACAAAAAGGGATTGCGATTACCACGGAAACGGATCTTGACGTATTTGATGAGTTTGCCTCCTCTTTCCACTTTATCATGTTTATGGCAACAACTCCCGGCTACAGCAAAGGAGAGTTCCGTAAAAATAATTTTCAACGTATTCGAACGTTTAAAAAACAATACCCTGCAACTTATATTCATGTGGATGGAGGGGTCAATGGGGAAGTATCGTTTATTCTCAGAAATATAGGAGTGGATGCAGCAGTTTCCGGATCATTTCTTATGAGTGCGCATCAAAAAAGTTCTGCTTTGCTTGATCTTAAAATAAACACCGTGCACTCTACTTATAAGATCAAAGATTTTATGATCCCTTCCAATGAAATTGATACCATAAGCCCTGAAACTTTTAGCTTTCCAGCCATACTTGAATCCGTAGATAAAAACAAATTGGGTTTCACTGTTTATATTGATAATAAGGGCCATTTGAAAGGTTTCATAGCGAATGCAGATATCAGGAAAGGTTTGCTCAAGAACCTGGATGATTTAAATAAAACCAAGGCGGAAGAGGTCATAAATTTCAATCCTGCTGTTGCATTTGAAGACATGACTATTCGTGATTTAATACAATTTATAAAAGTCCAGAAATTTCCCGTGAATTATCTGCCGGTGATCGATCGGAAGGGGAAGTTTAAAGGAGCACTCACATTTGAAAACTTAATCAAGGGAGAGTAATGATTATACATCTTAAACCAGGAAGCAAACAAATAGAGCAGATGGCTCAAGAACTTGAGGCTATTGTAATTAAAGATCCGGATAAAACCATTTTGGTTAACAGTAGTTCCTGTAAGGAAATTCCACCAAAATTTGACGAGATGGTGGATGCTTTTTTTGTGTTTGACAGCGACATTCAACTTGCACATTTTAAATATACATCAGCAAAAAGAAGCATTCATATCGGGCAAAATCAAATTGGAGGGCATTCAGGAAACACTCTCATGATAGCGGGACCTTGCTCAGTGGAGTCATTAGAACAAATAGAGCAGACAGCAAGCTTGCTGAATGAACTTAAACTGAATTGTCTAAGGGCAGGAAGTTTTAAGCCCAGAACATCGCCCTATTCTTTCCAGGGAATGGGAGAAGATGGCCTGAAAATACTCAGGGAAGTGTGTGATAAAAACCATTTTAGTTTGTTCAGCGAGGTGAGAGATTCAACTCATGTAAATGCAGTAATTGAATATGCAGATGTGATACAAATTGGAGCAAAGTCCATGTACAGCCATGGAATTTTACATGCTTGTGCAAAAACTCAAAAACCGGTATTGCTCAAACGCGGATTTGGAACAAGTCTGCAGGAATTTGTTCAGGCTGCAGAGTTTATTCTCTCAGGTGGAAATATGAATGTGATCCTTTGCGAAAGGGGAATCCGGACTTTTGAAACCAAAACACGCTTCACCCTCGACCTGTGTGGTGTTGCATATCTGAAAGAATACACCAATTTACCCATCATTCTTGATCCCAGTCATGCTATTGGTTATGCCTACGGTGTGCCAGATTTGACACGCGCATGTTTTGCCATGGGTGTCGATGGCCTGCTAATTGAAGTTCACCCTAATCCAAAAGTGGCCAAATCAGATGCATCTCAACAGTTAAGCCACAATGAGTTCAGAAATCTTTATGAAAGTTTAAAGCCCCTGGCATCGGCCTTAAACAGAAATCTGATATAATATGAATTATTATAAGGAAAATATAAATTTTCTGATTGAGAGTGGGCAGCTAAATAAAAGCCTGCTTGAATATGGAAATCTGACAGAGCTTGATTTGTTGGTATATGTGGCAAAACAAACGAATCTCCCTTACAGCAAACTGATTGATGTCAATTTAAAGATCCTGCAAAAGTGTAAAGAAAAGAAAATGGAGATGTTGGTGCTGGATGTGGATGGCGTTTTAACTGATGGGGGTATGTTTTATACTGAATCTGGAGATGAGTTTAAAAAATTCAATGCAAAGGATGGACTGGCTATCAGGAAACTGACTAAAAGTGGATTTCCGGTTGGGATTATAAGTTCTGGATTTAACCAGACAATTATCCAAAGAAGAGCAGATTTGCTGGGCATACAGCATGTGTACCTGGGGACCAAAGAAAAGCTGGAAATCCTGGAATCCTGGTGCAGGGAATTATCCATCTCAGTGGATGCAGTTGCCTATATCGGGGATGATATAAACGATGAGCAACTGATGAAAGATGTTGGATTTTCTGTTTGCCCGGCTGATGCAGTTCTCGAAATCAGGCAAATGGCAGACCTGGTATTATCCAAAAAAGGAGGAAAAGCTTGTGTCAGGGAATTTATTGATCATTATCTCTTTTCAGGTGATGATTAATCAGGCCACTGCTTGAGCTCAAACACCCGGATAGATCCTTTTTCCATTACCATCCTTTTAAATTGTGAAGAAATTAAAGAATCTTCATCTATGAGCCGGGAATCAGAATACATGTATTTCCCGCCAAATTTTCTTATTTCAAATAATTTTTCACCGCTCAGCTTATTATGCCTGTAAACCCATCCTTTTTTATTTACATAATATAACCAAATTGAAGGGGATGCATCATTTCCAACCACGACCAGGCATGAATCAGGAACTGCTTCCCGAAGTTCATCTGTATAAATCAATAAATCTTTGTTGAATCCCGGATAGTCAGGATTCCACCGCTTGTCGATCCTCAGAAAAGCAGATAATGGGAGCAGCATTAATAAAATCAATGCCATTACAATCTTCATTCTGCTTTGGCTGGTGATCAAATCTTTAATTCCATATGCTGCAATTATAAATATTAAGGGGAGAAATGGGAAAAGATAATAATCATGAACCCTTGTGATCATGTTGATTTCAAAGAAGAAATAAAAAAGGATGGATAAGCTCCAAATGGCTAATAGAGTAAAAATTGATTTTTTGAAAACTTTATTTTTGAAAATCAACCAAATTGCCCAAATGAAAAAAGGCAGAGCCAGGTAATTAAGCATTAATTCTGGAAAAGTTGAAAAAAGATGATGAGACAGATAATCCCAGATTTGCACAAATGCAGTGTCTTTGCCTGATAAAACTCCTTTGGTTATCCCATTTTGCCATTTAGGAATCACCCATGCATACCAGGCTATTGCTGGCGACAATAACAACAGGCTGATTAATCCATGACCGAATTCTTTTCCAATTGATTTCAGTTTTTTCCTAAGGATTGTTTGAATAAAATAAAATCCAAGTATTGCATAAAACAAACCGAAAGGCAATTTTGCCAATGTGCCCATGCTGATAAATAAAGAAGCTAATAGCAGAGATTGAAGTTTGTTTTCTCTGATGTATTTGAAAGAATAAGCTGCACCCCAGATGGCAAAACATAAAGCAAAATTATCAGGAAGAGGATTCATCGTATAATAGTAAAACAAAGGAGAGAAGTTAAAGGCCCATGCGGTTAAAACAGATAGCAGTTTGTTTCTAAAAAGCTGTAGGACTAAAAAATAGATGCCCCAAACTGCAATCAATCCAATGAGGAAAGACAGAATTCTTGAAATCAGGATGTCGTTGCCAAACACACGATAAACCTGCGCGAAGAGCCATTGCATGACAGGAAACTCCATACGGTAAATACCTTTCCATTGGTATCTTTCATTTAATCGGGGATCAAGAATATTATTATCTTCTTCATAAAAGTTGACAATATTGGACTGGGTAACAGTTTGTCTCCAGGAGTGAATCCCCATGATGTCAAGACCGAAAATACGATAGTGCATGCTAAAGCTAAGCAAGGGTATTCCAATAAAGAGAAGAAGGCGATGCCTGTTTTTAAGAAAGTCTCTTATTTTAATAATCCGATTCATGAGAATTTCCTACATAAATTCCAATAAATTTGCAGTAAGTTCACGGGATCTAAAACCACGAGCAACTATTTTGCCTTTATTGTCAACCAAAATCAAATAGGGCATCTCGCCAATATTGTAGAGATGTGAAATATCATCATCCCAGCCAAGTAAATTGGAAACATGAATCCAGTCGGAAATTTGGTCCTCTTTAATCGCCCTTAACCAGGGATCTTTTTTCTCATCCAGTGAAATTGCATACACTTCAAATCCACGCGAATGAAAATTGTCATATATTTTCTTAATCTCCAGATTTTCAGTTCGGCAGGGTTCGCTGTAAGAGGTCCAAAAATAGATTAATACCGTTTTCCCAAGATAGTCAGATAAATAAACACTTTTCCCATTTGCATCATCCACTACCGTGTTCGGTGCCATTTTCCCCGGACCAACAGGAACTATTGATGAAATTTTATCGTTTAGCTGAATATAGAATTTTGAATAAGCGCATATTTTTTCAAAACGATTCCTGGTATCAATGATAAAATCATAGTTCTCATCAACATCTAGGTAAAATGCTGCAAGGAGTCCGACCATAGAAGTATCAATTCGCTCAATAAACTTGATCAGGCGCTCGGATTTCTTTTTATTAATGGCTGCATAATAAATAGGCAGGGAGTCAACCAATGCCAGTAATTGTTTGACTTTGCTTTTGTCTTTTTGTAATTTTTCAACCCGGTCCTGAACAGCATAAGTTTGATTATTTATTTCTCTTAAAATTAAATACATCTCCTGCAAATGAACCGATTCTGGTGAACCAGTTACGCTGTAAGAACCAATATCAGAAATATCAGTGGTTATTTGGATATTGCCTCCCCTTAAAAATAAGTGAATATTTTTATCCGTGAAACGCAATTGATAAATGCCGGGTTCCGGAATGTCAATATCAAATTTAAACCCCCCGTTTTGATCAACTACCACAGATTCCAAAGGATTAATTTGTCCAATATCCAGTTCGTCAATGATGACATCGGCATTAGCTCCGTTTTTAACATAGCCCCTGATACTTACATGCGATTTCTTGTAATAGGAGTTGACTGAAGTATCCCTGGAATCCTGGAATGTATTATCAGTAAGAACCGTATCCCTGTTTTCATTTACCTGATTATTTCCTTCCTGATTTTTAGGATCCTTACAGGAATGAAAAACTACACTGCAAAGAATTATGAAGATTAAAATTGATTTCATCTGTTTATAAATTGTTTTGATTTGAGAAAGTATATGTTCCACACATTTGTGTTTAGTTAGATTAAGATTTCTTTTGTAACCACCAATGTAATTTATTTGTTCTCATTTTTTTCGTACATATTTATTTCTTCTTTTCTGCCATCTTCTGAATACCTTACTGTTTTTACTGCAATCCCGTTTTTGAAAGTTCTTTCCGTTTTAAGCTGGCCGTTTTCATACCATTCCTTGACCAGGCCATTTACCTTCCCTAAAAAATACTCTTGCTCCCGAAGTTTTCCTCCACTAGGATAATACTCAATTTTTTTATAAATCGATCCGTTTTCAAAAAACTTTTCTTCTTTAACCTGTTTGTTGATAAACCATTGGTACTCTTTTCTGATTGTTTTTTCCACCCGGTACTCTTCTTCATAATCCAGCAAGCCATTTATACTGAATTTTTTAAGTTTTACTAAACGATTGTCTTCATAGTAGTACTCAAATTCAGGTTTTCCATTCTCAAACCAGGTATAGGAAATTCCGATGGTTGAATCATTGGAATAAGTGGTGAGATATTTTTTCTGACCATTGCTGTACCATTCTACAAATTTCCCGTGTCTTTTGCTATTCTTGAAGCTTTTCTGCATCTTTTTTGTGCCATCCTCATACCATTGCTTCCAGGATATCACCCTGTTATCTTTGAAAATTTTCTCTTCTTTTTTTTGTCGACTATGTGGGTATTTGGTAAATTCCGTTCGGTTGGGTCGTTTTGTTTGGGATGAGGCAAGCAGGGGTAAGATGAAGAAAATTAATAAGATAAGTCGTTTTGCCATAAGCATTAATTCACCATATGTTTGCATAAGACTCAAAATTAATGAATATAAGGGATAATGAAGCGAATGAAGCAGCCTCATTGAAATTATAGCTTCGATAAGATGAACTCCCGGCCTTTCTGCAAAGCTGTTTCTAATCCATCTGGATTTTTTCCTCCAGCTGTGGCATAAAAGGCCTGGCCACCGCCACCCCCATTAATATCCTTGCCGATAAAACGAATTATTTCCTGTGCATTTAAGCCCTTTTCATCCACCAGATTGCTTGAAATCATAAGCCATAAGTTTGCTTTATCACCAAATCGGGCTCCCAGCAGGCTGATAGTATTTTTACTATTTTTGTTAATTTCAAATACAAGGTCTTTAATAGATTCAGTAGATTCATTATCAATACGTTTTGTGATAATTTTTACGCCTTTGACAATTTCGGCATCCTGAATAAGCGTTTTTCGTAAGGACACCACTTTTTCCATATTCAGGTTTTCTAATTCCTTTTGGAGTTTTTTGTTTTCTTCAATCAAGCTGTTGACAGCCTTCATGGTATTTTTGGGACTCACATTCAGTGATTTATTAATTGCATTTAATAAGGACTCTGAATCCTGCATCCATGCTATGGCTTTTGGACCTGTGACAGCTTCTACTCTTCTAATTCCAGCAGCAATTGCACTTTCTGATATGATCTTGAATAAACCAATTTCACCAGTTGCTTGAACATGGGTGCCTCCGCATAATTCAATGGAATCCCCAAAGCGAATAGTACGTACTTCCCCTTCATATTTCTCGCCAAACAAGGCTAAAGCACCTTCCTCAACAGCCCGATCAAGGCTTAGTTTACGCTTTTCCTGTAAAGGATAATTAGCCATGATTTTTTCATTTACAAAAAGCTCAATCCTGCTTAATTCCTCATCACTTAATTTTTGAAAATGGGAAAAGTCAAATCGCAATCGATCAGCTTCAACCAGTGAACCCTTTTGCTCCACATGCTTTCCAAGAATTCCCCGCAATCCCTGGTGCAAAAGATGGGTAGCCGAGTGGTTTTTAATTGTTTTCATTCTTAAGGAAGAATTAACAACTGCTTTGAACTCAGCATCCAGCTTTTCAGGGAGTTTTTCAAGAATATGAACTAGCAGGTCATTTTCCTTTTGTGTATCCAGGACAGCATAACTTGAGCCATGGGCTTCGATAAAGCCAGTATCACCAACCTGTCCGCCACTTTCAGCATAAAATGGTGTTTTATCAAATACCAGTTGGTAAAATTCTTTTTTATTTGAAATTATTTTTCTGTGTCGCACTATTTTAACACGGGCTTCTAAATGATCGTATCCAATGAATTCAGTTACAGTATCTGCATCACGAACAATTTTCCAGTCATCTGTTTCAATCGAAGTAGCAGAGCGTGAGCGTTCTTTTTGTTTTAGAAGCTCAGACTTAAATTCTTCCAGATCTACTTCTAACTTATTTTCGCGTAAAATCAGTTCTGTCAAATCAATCGGAAAACCAAAGGTGTCATAAAGCTCAAATGCATTTTTACCACTGACCACTTTAAGATTTTCTTTCTTGCAATTCTTAATTACTTCATTTAAAAGTCGAATTCCAGTGTCCAGTGTTCTTAAAAATCCAACTTCTTCTTCTTGGATCACTTTTTTTACTAATTGCTGTTGGGATATTAGTTCCGGGAATTGATCGCCCATCACTTTTGTTAGTGTGGGTATTAACTTAAAAAGAAAAGCTTCTTTTTGGCCTAGAAAAGTAAAAGCATAGCGGACAGCTCTTCTTAATATCCTGCGAATGACATAACCTGACTTGTTATTTGAAGGCAACTGCCCGTCTGCAATAGAAAATGCCACAGCTCTTAAGTGATCGGAAACTACTCTTAATGCAATATCGTTTTTTTCGTTTTCGCCATATTTTATTCCTGCAATTGCAGCAGCTTTTTGAATGATAGGCTGGAAAATATCGGTATCATAGTTTGAACTTACTCCCTGCAAAGTCATGCAAAGTCGTTCAAGTCCCATTCCAGTGTCAACATGTTTTGAAGGCAATTTTTGAAGATTCCCGTCGGCAAGCCTGTTGAATTGAATGAACACCAGATTCCAGATTTCAACTACAAGCGGGTGATCTTTATTTACCAATTCTTTTCCTGCTAATCGTTTTCTTTCTTTCTCTGGTCTCAGGTCCACATGGATTTCAGAGCAAGGCCCACAAGGCCCGCTATCTCCCATTTCCCAGAAATTATCCTTTTTGGATCCTGGCAATATCCTTTCTTCGGGAAGCACTTTCTTCCAGAAGTTTAAGGTATCCAGATCAGGCTCTAATCCATCTTTTTCATCTCCTCCAAAATAGGAAGCATAAAGAAGATCTTTGTCTATTTTATATATATCGGTTAATAACTCCCATGCCCATTCAATAGCCTCCTTCTTGAAATATCCTTTCTCAGGCCTGTCAGCATCTCCAAAACTCCAGTTTCCAAGCATCTCAAATAGTGTATGATGATAAGTATCATGCCCCACTTCTTCAAGATCATTATGCTTTCCTGAAACTCTTAAACATTTTTGAGTGTTGGCAATTCTAGGGGATATTGGATTAGAGTTACCCAAAAAATAATCTTTAAACTGGTTCATCCCGGCATTGGTAAACATGAGTGTAGGATCATTCTTCACAACCAGCGGGGCAGAGGGAACAATTTTATGTTGCTTGGACTTAAAAAATTCTAGAAATTTCTGTCTGACATCTCCACTTTTCATATTAGAAGGGAATTTAATCATTTACAAAAATGCGGAAAAAATAGGGATTGCTAATGCCTCTATTAGAAACAGGCAATAAGTTTAAGAAACAGTAAAACATCACACTTAATGAATATAATTAAGTGCGGGAGGTAACATTATGGCCTTGAATGTGGCTAGTTAAGTCTGTCAACCTGTGTAAGGAGGGTCCAGCTATTTATTAAGTAAAAAGCTGAAATCATCTGCATTTGTTAATTCATATGCTTCTTTACCAAATTGGAAAATACGAGCATTCCTGTTGCCAAGTAAGCTCATTTTATCTCCTTCCACACGAAGAATTGTTCCTTCTCTCAAGCCCACTACAATTTTGTCCTGATTTAATTCCAAAAATTCGTTGATGCGATCTTCACGGGTTTCACCTCCATGACCTTCCGGGTTTTTGTCTAGATAATGTGGGTTTATCTGAAAGGGGATTAAGTTTAAACCGTTAAAGTTTTTGGGCATGATAATGGGCATATCATTCGTAGTGCTTAATGTAGGGCAGGATATATTGGAACCTGCACTCCATCCACTGAATGGAATTCCGTTTAATACCTTTCTTCGAATGGCTCGCATTAATCCCAATTCATGCATATCATGAAAAAGTTTGAAAGTATTTCCTCCTCCAACAGCTATAGCGTCTGCCTGCTCAAGGGCAGCGATCGGGTCATTTTCCTTATGCAATGAAAATATCTCATAGCCCAAGTCTGAATAAACAGATTGTACTTTTTCTTCATAATCATCCCAGCCAACGGTAACACCGGCAAAAGGAATAAATGCCACTCTTTTCACGTCAGTTCCATAAAAATTTTTCAAGTCTTCTTTTGCATATTCCAAATAACCCAGACCTGGAATTGTAGAATTGCTTAAGAGTAAAAGTCTCATATCGATTTAATTGAACGTTTTAACAAGCTATAAAAATAAAAAATCCGCATGGAAAATGCGGATTTAATTCAGAGTTTAGATAGATTAAAAATTTAGTACCTATTCAGGGGTAATTGCCTCAACAGGGCATACATCGGCACATGCACCACAATCTGTACAAAGTTCAGCATCAATTACATAAATATCACCTTCTTCGATCGCTTCAACGGGACATTCATCTATACAGGAGCCGCAAGCAGTACACTCATCACTAATTACATAAGCCATATTATTATATTTATTAAGATTTTATATTTTTAAAAACACGGCAAAATAAGAATAAATAAATTGATAATTCAAAATAAAGCTTCAAATCATAATCATTCTAATTATGAGGACAATAAAAATCACTTTTTTAGTAAAATAAATTTTAAGTTCGTGCAAAGTTCAAAAATAAAAATCATGCTAATTTTCAGAAGGATTATTTTCATATTTCTGCTCAATTCGACTATTGTAGCTCATCTTTTCGCCTGTACTAACCTGATCGTTACAAAAGGAGCTTCAACTGACGGATCCGTGTTTATGGTGTATACAAATGATGGCGAATGGCTGTATAAATTGGATAAAACACCAGCTAAAAAACATGGTAAAAGAGATTCAATAGAGTTTTATAGTGGAAGAAATAAAGTAAAAGGTAAAGTTTCACAGATGGGATATACCTATGGAATTATTGGATTTCAGATGAATGAATACCAGGTCTCTATTGGTGAAACGACATTTACGGGAAGAGAAGAACTTTGGAATCATTCTAAATTTCTTGAATATTGGCATCTGATACGCCTTGCTCTTGAACGGGCCAAAACTGCCCGGGAAGCTATCCTGGTAATAACAGGATTAGTTGAAGAATATGGTTATGGCAGTGAAGGAGAATCTTTTTCAATCATTGATCCAAATGAAGCCTGGTTGCTTGAGATGGTAGGAACCGGAACTGGTGGCGAAGGTGCTATATGGGTGGCCTGTAAAATTCCGGATGGATATGTTTGTGCTCATGCCAACATGGCCAGGATAGGTGAGTTCCCTTTAAATGATCCGGAGAATTGCATGTATTCTGATAATGTTTTTTCCTTTGCAATTGAAAAAGGATGGTATGATGCAAATGCCGGAAAACCTTTTCGCTTCAATGAGATTTATAATCCCATCACACCAGAGCGATTGAAATATTGTGAAACACGCGTTTGGAGTTTATTTCATCGTATTTCTCCATCTTTGGAATTATCAAGCGATTATCATAGAGGTGTAGCGGGTGCTAAAAGGTATCCACTTTGGATTAAACCGGATCAAAAGCTGGATCTGCATACTATTTTTACCCTGATGCGCGACCACTATGAAGGAACTCCGTTTGATATGACCGAAGGATTGGATGCAGGTCCTTTTGGTTGTCCGAACAGATGGAGGCCACTGGATTGGGAAAATGAAGGAGTTAAATACTCATGGGAAAGGCCCATCTCTACATATAATACTGCATTCTCTTTTGTGGCTCAAGCCAGATCTTTTTTGCCTGATGAAATCGGAGGGCTTATCTGGTTTGGCGTGGATGATACCTACTTTACATGCTATGTGCCTTATTATGCTTGTATTAAAAAAGTGAAAGGTCCATTTGCTAAAGGCGATATAAATAAGTTCTCTTTTGAATCTGCCTGGTGGGTGTTTAACCTGGTTTCAAACTATGCCAACCTCAAATATTCCTACATGATTAAGGATATCCAGGAGGTTCAAAATGAATTAGAAGGAAAATTCATTGAAGGACAAAATGAAATGGAAAAGAAAGCGTTGGGCAAAAAGGCTAAAAAAAGACCCAAATATCTTGGCAAATATTCCAGGAAACAGGCAAAATTAGTGCATGAAAAATGGACTGATTTAGCTTTTCACCTGATCACAAAATTCAACGACGGATATGTAAAAGATGAAAAGGGTCGTATTAATGAAGTAGGATACCCGGAAGATTATTATCAACAACTGAACAGGGTGGAAAAGGATAAATTCAAAATCCCTGTCTGGACAAAATAAAAGCTCGTTTCTGGCTTCTCGTTTCTGTTTTGTCTAGGAACTTTAAAACTGGACCTTGGGTCTTGGATCTTGGAATTTAGTTCAATTAAATGCTTGCAATCAAAGCCTTAAGCATCCTGATGCTCGTAATACTCAGCAGGACGTTTTGCAATTATATCAATCCACCAAACCCAGAAAAGAAACATGGCAACATAAAAGAGAGGCCTCACAATCCAGTCATGCATAAAATTGAACCACTCCAGTTTGTAAATGACAATAACACTTAGAAAAATGATCCTGAACAAATTAATGAGGTGAATTGTCAGCAAACCAAGTGGGATAAACCATAACTTTTTTTTCCAGGATCCATAGAAAAAAATGATAATACCTAAAAACTGGTAAAACTGTTTGAGACCCGAGCAGGCACGGGTGACCCCCATTCTTGAATACTCAGAAAAGATAAATGTTTCCCCTTCAACTTCTGTATGAATTTGTAGTATATGGTTTAAAAACCAGGCACTTTGATTTCTGACTTGCTCAGTAAGCCATTCATGTGCAGGACCGAGTACATCAATACCTAGTATGTGAAATCCAAATTGATGTTTCCAGATTCGCCACACTACATGCATAATCAATACAATCAGAACAAAATAACTGATATCTTTAAAGCTTTCCAATTTAAAGCGCTTGAGAAATCTATAATAGCGTAAATCAAGTTGAGAAAGCATATGTTATGCGATGGTGACTTTAATTTCTTAAAATAAAGGGATCAAATATACGCAATTGAGGCAAACTGGAATTATTGCATAAGCCAAAACTATTAACAACTTTCGGATCTGCGTACTTAACTTTGTTTTTTTTATTGATTATGATAAGGTTTAAAATATTTCAAATCAGTCAAATTCTGATTATTGCTTTTTTTGTTATCTTTTTTGGCTGCAACAAAACATCTCAGCAAAATGAAGAGGTAATAAATGTATTAACAGCTGGTAAGGGAACTATCGACAGCCTAATACTTGCTTATTCTGAACAGATAATTGAGAATCCTGATGATGATGATCTGTATTACAGACGCGCGAAACTTTACCGTGCAATTGAAAAACCCCTATTAGCTATTGCTGATATGGAAAAAGCAATTGAGTTTGAGCCAGAAATCTATGAATATCAAAATATTCTGGGTGACATCTTTTTTAATGTTACCAATATACAAGGAGCAATTGAAGCATATTCAAGAAGTACAGAACTAAATCCAAACGATGACTATGCTTTCCTGGAATTGGGAAAAATTTACCTCTATCGGGCAGAACCTGAAATTGCCATAACTTATTTAAATGAGGCACTGAAAATCAGCAAATACAATCCTGAAACATATTCAAATAAAGCGCTTTATTATTTGCAAATGAAAGATACCAATAAGGCGATATCTTTTCTGGAAACAGCTGTTAATGTCGATCCTGATTATTTGAATGCATACATAGACCTTGGATATCTTTACTCAATTCAGCAGGATAATAGAGCATTGTTATTTTTTGAAAATGCACTTCGAATTGATCCCCAAAACACCCAGGTACTTTACAATCGGGGAAAGTTTAAGCAGGATATGGGTGATTTTGAGCTTGCAGTAGCAGATTATCAAATGATTTTAGCTGTTCATCCAGATCATAAAAGTGCGAATTATAATCTGGGTTTTATCAATTATCTTATGGGGAATTATGAACAAGCCATTCAATTTTTCAGTACAGCTGTTTTAAAAGATCCCAATTATAGTGTGGCCTATTACGGATTAGGATTGTGCTACAAAGAAATGGCTAATTTTGAAATGGCGAAAGAGAACTTCAATAAGGTGCTTTTGCTTGAACCTGAGGATGAACTTGCGCAGCTTGAATTAAATAAATTAAGATAATAGCGCTAAATTGCGGCCTTGCAAATTCACCTTTTTTTGAAGAATTATGAACATTACATTTCCAGACGGCTCTGTTAAAGAATTTGATAAAGGCACTTCAGGACTTGAAATTGCCAAATCAATTTCACATCGTTTAGCAAAAGAAGCACTTGGGATCAAAGTGAATAATGATATTTGGGATCTGCATCGACCCATCCATGAAGATTCATTTATATCTATCCTGACCTGGGAAGACAAGGGTGGCAAAATGGTTTTCTGGCACTCTTCTGCTCATTTGATGGCTGAAGCTATTGAGGCTGTTTTTCCAGGAACCAAGTTTGGTATTGGCCCGCCCATCGATAATGGCTTTTATTATGATATTGATACTGGTGAGCAGGAAATTACACAAGCAGATTTAATACAGTTAGAAAATAAAATGCGCGAACTGCTTGCTGAAAAAAGTCAATATATTCGTGAGGACATTTCTAAAAAAGAGGCCGTAGCATATTTTACTGAAAAGAATGATGAGTATAAACAGGAGTTGATTGAAGAGCTGGACGATGGAGAAATCACACTTTATAAACACGGCAATTTTGTGGATCTCTGTAAAGGACCTCATTTACCAAATACTTCATACATCAAGGCGGTCAAGCTGTTTGCAATTGCTGGTGCATATTGGAGAGGAGATGAAAAGCGAAAACAGCTTACAAGGATTTATGGTATTACATTTCCAAAGCAGAAACTGCTGGATGAGTACCTGCTGATGCTGGAAGAAGCAAAGAAAAGAGATCACAGGAAATTAGGCCGGGAGCTTGAAATTTTTATGATCTCTGATAAAGTTGGATCGGGACTTCCCATATGGTTGCCAAATGGAGTGATCATTCGTGAAAAGTTAATAGAATATTTAAAAAAAGAACAAAAACAAAGAGGATATGTTCAGGTAATTGCCCCGATAATTGGGAAAAAAGAACTTTATATTACTTCCGGGCACTATGAGAAATACGGCTCAGATTCATTTCAACCAATTAAAACCCCAAGTGAAGGGGAGGAATATATGCTGAAGCCAATGAATTGTCCTCATCATTGTGAGATCTACAAAAACAAACCTCATTCTTACAGGGAGTTGCCTTTAAAAATGGCGGAATTCGGGACTGTTTATCGCTATGAACAATCAGGTGAACTGAATGGCCTGGTCAGGGCCAGAGGTTTTACCCAGGATGATGCACATATATTTTGCACACCCGACCAGTTGAAAGAAGAATTCCTGGATGTGGTTGATATTATTGAAATTTTATTCCGAAAATTAGGATTTGAGGAATTTTCTGCACAGATTTCCCTGAGAGATCCGAATAATAAAGAAAAGTATATTGGAACAGATGAGGCATGGGAAAAATCGGAACTTGCTATCATTGAAGCAGTAGCAGAAAAAGAATTAAATGCAGTTACCGAAATTGGGGAAGCTGCATTTTATGGGCCCAAGCTGGATTTCATGGTAAAAGATGCCCTGGGCAGACAGTGGCAGTTAGGCACCGTACAGGTGGATTACAATCTGCCCGAACGTTTTGACCTGACCTATATTGGTGAAGACAACCAGAAGCACAGGCCGGTGATGATACACAGGGCTCCGTTCGGAAGCATGGAGAGGTTTATTGGCTTGCTGATAGAACATAGCGGAGGAGACTTTCCCTTGTGGCTGGCACCCAGGCAGGTTATTATATTGCCTATCAGCGACAAATATATTAATTATGCCAAAAAGATTTGGAAATCACTGGATAATAACGAAATTCGCACCTCCATTGACGATAGCAATGAGAAGATTGGGCGTAAAATTCGTGATGCTGAGTTGGGCAAGGTCCCATATATGTTAATCGTTGGTGAGAAAGAAGAAGCGGAGGGTTCTGTTTCTGTTAGAAAGAGAAAATCAGGAGATTTAGGCCAAGTTAAATTGGACGAATTTATAAATAGTATATCTAAAGAATTAAATTAAAAAGGAGGTTAATATAGCTACCAATTACAGACCCAGATATTCATCCCCCAGAAGGCTCGAGGATAATTACAGGATTAATTCTGAAATCAGAGCTCCAAGGGTTAGAATAGTAGGTGCAAATGTGAAAGAAGGAATATATACCCGGGAAGCCGCACTTGCTATGGCAGTCGAGTTGGAATTGGATTTAGTGGAGATTTTCGGAAAAGGTGAGACACCTGTTTGTAAAATAATCGATTTTAGTAAGTTTATTTACGAACAAAAAAAGAAACAGAAGGAAATCAAAATGAAAAGTGCCAAAACAGTTTTAAAAGAAATCAGGTTTGGACCCAATACAGATGATCATGATTTTGATTTTAAACTCAAACATGCCAAAAAGTTTCTTGAGGATGGTGCAAAAATAAAAGCATATGTTCATTTTAAAGGAAGAACAATTGTCTATAAGGAAAGAGGTCAGATTCTGCTTCTGAGATTCATTAAAGAACTGGAGGAATATTGCAAGGTGGATCAGTTACCCAAAATGGAAGGTAAACGAATGATAGTTATATTAAATCCTATAAAAAAATAAAGCAACTCATGCCTAAGATGAAAACAAAATCCGGTGCGAAAAAAAGGTTTAAAATTACCGCATCTGGTAAAATCAAGAGAAAACGAGCATATAAAAGCCATATTTTAACTAAAAAAGAACATGTTCAGAAAAAAAGACTTGGTAAGTCAACCCTGGTAAGTGATGCAGATAAAAAAAACATCAAAGCCTGTTTAGCCAAGTAAGTTTTTCCCTAAATAAAATACATTATAAATGCCAAGATCAGTCAATTCTGTTGCTTCAAGGAAGCGAAGGAAAAAGATATTAAAACAAGCGAAGGGATATTTCGGCAGGCGGAAAAATGCCTATAAAATTGCCAGGAATGCAGTCGAAAAAGGTTTGCAGTATGCATATCGTGATCGTAAGAATAAAAAAAGAACTTATCGTGCAATTTGGATTCAGCGTATTAATGCGGCGGTCCGTCCTCACGGATTATCTTACTCCAAGTTCATTCACTTATTGAATAAGAGCGATGTGGACATTGACAGGAAGGTTTTGGCTGACCTGGCCATGAACAATCCGGAAGCTTTTGAGGCCATTGTAAAAAAGGTAAATAAATAAATATAAGGACTTCGGTCCTTATTTTTTTCTTCCTTCATGAAGAAAATTCAACTAAAATCAAGAAAAAACCTCTTTGCACATTTTGTGGGTGTGGATGAATTCAACTTTCATCTGACAGAACAAAAATGCGATGTCACACGCTATGTAGTAAGCCGACCAGAAGCTGCTGCAATTCTTCTTTATAATCGAGATTCAAATGCATTTGTTTTTATCAGACAATTCCGAACTCCGGTTTTTACAAAAGGAGAAGATGGATTTATTATAGAAATACCTGCAGGTGTATTAGAGCCAGGGGAAGAGCCGTTAACGACTATTGTCAGGGAAACACTCGAAGAAACCGGTTATTCAATTTCGAAGCCTGAACTACTTTATACTTTTTACCCAAGCCCGGGCATTTTGAACGAAAAAATGCATCTTTATTATGCAGAAGTAAAAAACGCAGACAAGATTGAAAAGGGGGGTGGACTGGAAACTGAAAAGGAGTTTTTAGAGGTGATTGAAATTCCTGTTGACCAGGCTCTGCAAATGGTGAACAATGGACGGATCATAGATGCAAAGACTATGTTAGCTGTCCTGAAGTTCCATCAGAGCAAAACCTAAAAATAAGTTCGGGCGCGTTTGCAAGGTCTTCGAATATTAATGTCAAAATCACTCTAAAAATTACCCAAACAATGTTCTGCCAAGAGTTCAGCAAAGCGTCTTTTGCTTGCCTTTGCCGAAACTTCTAAGTGCAGGCAGGAAAGCTGCAATAAATTTAAGTCTTTTGACTTAACCATTAGCCGATTTTCTAGATTATACTGTGAGGCATAATTAAAATGTAAGAACAAGTTTAATTTACTATTTTTGATTATTAATAATTCGATTGTTAATTACATGATTATGAAAAAAATCACATACTTATTCCTGGGAATTCTATCCATAGCCTTGGTTATTTCTTTACAAAGCTGCAAAATAGAAACTGGCTGCATGGATGCTGATAGTACAAATTACAATCCTCTTGCTGAAGAGGATGATGGCAGTTGCCTCTACCAGGGATCGGCCGTGATATGGTACGGAGAAAATGTTTCTGTAGCATTACTCAAAGCAGGCGTAAATGCCCTCGATTTTTATGTTGACAATAAATTAGTGGGCTCTACTGCACCACACGAATACTGGGATGATGCTCCGGATTGTGGAGAAAGTGGTACAATTACTATTATCAAGCCATTGGGAGCTGATAAATCGAAAGTTTATTCATATTGGGTCACTGATCAATTTGGCAATGAATTCTGGAATGATGTTGTGACTTTTAATGCGAATGAGTGTACTCAAGTTGAATTAGATTGATTTGTTAATTCTATAAAAGGCAATTCAATAAAGATTTCACTATCATTTTCATTTAAATTCACATAGCTGTCAGCATGCAGAATGATGTCAACCCAAAGCTTGTTACTTATTCTATAGAGCACAATGAGGAATCATGTTTTCCTTCTTTTCACTATTTTTGCTCAAACTTCTTTCTCTCTGACCGGAATTTCAATGATCGTTTACAAATTACAGGATACGAAGAATTTTTTAAGGACCTTAACTGTTCGAAGACTATGGAATGGACTGCTGGTTTTATCATCATTTTATATTTCAAGAATATTCCGGAAAGCAATTCATTGGGGCATGCCTTTGAGTATTTCCATCGAACCAACCAGTCTGTGTAATCTGGGCTGTACAGAATGCCCGACAGGCTTGAAAATCCTCACCCGCAGAAGCGGTAATCTAAACATGCCTCTCTTTACCAGGATCATCGACCAGATTTACAAAACCACCTCCTATTTAACCCTCTATTTCCAGGGAGAACCATTTATGAATCCATCCTTCTTTGATTTTGTAGCCTTTGCATCAGAGAAAAAAATGTATACAGCTACTTCCACCAATGGGCATTATTTTACAGAAGCGAATTGTAAAAAAGCAGTTGAATCAGGACTCACAAGACTAATTGTTTCCGTTGACGGAACGACACAGGAAGTATATGAAAAATACAGGAAAGACGGCCATTTGGAAAAGGTAGTTGAAGGACTGGAGTTGATGATGAAGACCAGGAGGGAAATGAAAGCCAAAAATCCATTGGTAATCATGCAGTTCATTGTTTTTAAGGACAATGAACATCAAATTGAAGACATACAAAAATTGGCAAAGGAGATCGGTGTGGATCATTTGGCCTTGAAAACAGCACAAGTGTATGATTATGAAAAAGGAAAAAAGACCATTCCTGAAAACATAAAATACAGTCGTTATAAAAAGCGCAAGGACGGGACTTATGAGATCAAAAACAAGTATTACAACCATTGCTGGCGCTCCTGGCAAAGTAGCGTGATCACCTGGGATGGACACATGGTTCCCTGCTGCTTCGATAAGGATGCAAAGTATAAAGTAGGTGATTTGAAATCGGAAAGTTTAAAAGCTGTTTGGGAAAGTGCAGATTTAAAAATTTTCAGGACAAATGTTTTGAAAAAAAGAAAGGAAATAGATATTTGCCGGAATTGTGTTGAAGGTACAAAGATTTGGTTATAAGAATCGTAAAACCTCACAGGTTTTCAAGCTCTTAGCAAAAGCAACCTGTGAGGTTTGAATAAGAAAAATATAGTAAGTGAAAACAGATCCATCCTTTTTTGATAAAGTATATGAAGTAGTAAGGCATGTTCCATATGGCCGGATTACCACCTATGGCCACATTGCCGAATATATCGGAGCAAAAGGAGCTTCCAGGATGGTAGGATGGGCCATGAATGCATCCCATGGTGGAGATCCTCCTGTTCCTGCACACAGGGTAGTAAACAGAACAGGCTTGTTAACAGGAAAACATCATTTTCAAACAGAAGATATGATGCAAAGATTATTAACAAATGAAGGTGTTGATGTAAAGGATGATCGGGTAGTTGATTTTGAAAAGCTCTTATGGATTCCTGTAAAGGAAATGAAATCGGAATTAGGATAGAATAAATAATTAATGCCCTTTTGTTTTTTAGATAAATCTTCATTTTACAATACGTCAAGATCTGATAAAAAAAATGATCTTAAATTTGTCAGTTCCTATAATTAAAATTAAAGAATATGTACAATATATTACTACAGTCCCACTCGGGCATTAGATACCTGGTTATACTCTTATTATTCTTTTCATTGATCTGGTCATTTGTGGCCTGGCTGCGAAATGCCAAGTTTTCACGTTTTGATAATATATTGAATTTGACTACAACTATTTCATTTCATCTGCAATTGATATTGGGACTCATCTTATATTTTACAAGTCCATTGGTTCTGTTCAAAAGTGAAACTATGAATAATGAAATACTTAGCTATTGGACTATCTGGCATGCTTTCATGATGATAATTTCCATTGCATTGGTTACAATAGCAAGAATTAGTGTGAAAAAACTTCAGGATGATATGCGTAAACATCAAAGTATAGTTATTTATTATCTACTGGTAATTGTCATTGTTTTTTCCGCATTACTGATGAGTGGCAGAGGGATTATGTAAATCAGAGGAGCTATTTAAGGATCAAAGGAAAAGGGGAAATTCGACTTTTTGGACTGCCAATACGAATGATAATTATTGGTTCTCTTGCTTTAATTTATGGAGTATTTTGTATTTTGCAGATATTCGGATTAAGATAAATGA
Organism: Bacteroidota bacterium; assembly: GCA_016776505.1. GTDB lineage: Bacteria > Bacteroidota > Bacteroidia > CAILMK01 > JAAYUY01 > JABINZ01. The sequence continues at coordinate 67,083 of JADHTG010000001.1, read as the reverse complement.
CGCAGGCTTATGCGAATAGGAATTCTAACTTCCGGTGGTGATTGTCCCGGCCTAAATGCAGCTATTCGAGGTGTAGGAAAATCTGCTATTATTGACTATAAAATGAAAGTCTTTGGTTTCTCATCCGGGTTCAGGGGGATTATCGAAAAGGATTACATTGAACTGACAGAAGATAAATTGTCAGGCATACTTACATTGGGAGGCACTGTATTAGGAACATCGAGAGAAAAGCCATTCTCTAACAAGAACAAGTTTAAAAAATCAATTGATAAACCTGAATTAATAAAAAAGCATTACAAGGAAATGGAACTGGATTGCCTGGTTTGCATCGGGGGGAATGGCACACAAACCACAGCCCATTTATTGGCTAAGGAAGGCTTAAATATTATAGGTATACCTAAGACTATTGATAATGATGTAGAGGGTACCGATTGGACATTTGGTTTCCATTCAGCAGTGGAAATTTCCACAGAAGCGATTGATCGACTTCACACAACAGCTAACTCGCACAAAAGAATAATGGTTATCGAACTGATGGGCCATCATGCAGGTTGGTTAAGTTTATATGCAGGAATTGCAGGTGGTGGAGATTTGATCCTGATTCCTGAGATCCGGTTTAAAGAGGAAAACATCATAAACTGCATTGAGCGAAGGGTGAGGAGTAATAAACCAGCTTCCATCGTGGTGGTTGCCGAGGGAATCCCTAAATCAAATAAAAAATCTGCAGCACAATATGTTTCCGAGCTTATCTCAAAGCATACCGGATTGGAATCCCGTCAAACCATCCTGGGTTATGTTCAACGAGGAGGCACTCCATCAGCTTCAGACAGGATACTGGCAACACGTTTTGGCACATTTGCCACATCACTGATTTCGAAGGGAAATTATGGAAATATGGTAGCCATCAGGAACAATCAAATGACAGCCGTTCCTTTATCGGAAGTGGGAGGCAGGAAAAAACTGGTTCCTGTAAACTATCCCATGATCAAAGGGGCCAGAAAATTAGGAACTTGTTTTGGAGATTATTAATTAGTGGTATGAAAAGATTAGTAATTGTAAGGCATTCAAAAGCTGAAGAACATAGACCAGGATTAAGTGACTTCAACAGGAAACTGGCAAAAAGAGGGCGGAAAGAAGCTCCGTTGATAGCCGAAAAACTAAAAGCATTAAATATAGAGCCCGACTTGATCATAAGCAGTCCGGCAGCCAGGGCCTATCAGAGTAGTTTACAACATGCTGGTATACTGAATTATCCTAAGGAAAAAATACTTTTGTTTGATTTTATATACGATTATTTTGATGTAGATGATTTGAGACAATTATTGGTTGAATCTGCGAAAACAGCCCAAATTGTTTTTATATTTGGACACAATCCGACTTTAGCTGATTTGGCCTATGAATTAACGGGCAGCTTTAATAAGGCCTTACCTACTTCAGGAGCTATTGGTCTCGAATTTGAAATGGATAATTGGGCTGATCTGAGCAAGAAATCAGGAAGTATCATTTTTTTTGAATATCCTAAGAAATATTTAAAAGCTGATAAGTAAGTATTTACCTGCCAGTCATCCTTATATCGATGACGTTAAATAAGAGATGCAGACTGGTTTTGCTAGCAAGTGGATTTGGCTGGAGTGCTTGATAACGAAAAGTAATAATGATTGAAAACTATAGAAATAAAGAAATTAGTTGGCTCCATTTTAACGAGAGAGTGTTGCAGGAAGCTGAGTGTGAGGATGTGCCTTTGCTGGAACGCATCCGTTTTTTAGGAATTTTTTCAAATAACCAGGATGAATTTTTTCGGGTAAGGGTAGCAACCCTGAGGCGTATTAGTATTTTTGGCAAAAAAGCAACCACATTTACCGGAGAAGATCCCAACGAGATCCTGAAGGAAATACAACGAATTGTATTAAACCAGGGCTTGCGTTTCAATAGCATCTATAATAAGATCCTGAAAAAGCTTGAACAGGAAAAGGTATTTATTATCAATGAAAAACAGTTGGATAAGGAGCAGGGAGAATTTGTAAGACAGTATTTTATCAAAGAGATCAGGTCCAAGCTTATTCCTATTATGTTGGGCCAGTCCGATGAATTTCCCTATTTAAAAGATGATGCCATTTACCTGGCAATTACCCTGGTTCAAAAGGAATCAGGAAAAGTAAAATATGCTCTAATAAAAATCCCATCAGATATTTTACCTCGCTTTTTGATTCTTCCTGAAAAGAATGGCAAGAAATACATCATTTTATTGGATGATATTATCCGCTATGAATTAAAGGATATCTTTTATATTTTTGATTTTGATGAAGTAACAGCAAATACCATAAAACTGACTAAAGATGCAGAGCTTGACATCAGCGATGATCTGTCTGAAAGTACTTTAAGGAAAATATCAAAGAGTTTGTCAAAACGGAAGAAGGGTGATCCGGTTCGCTTTGTATATGATGGGAACATTCCTGAAGATCTATTGAATTATATTGTAGGAAACCTTAATTTAAGCCGGGCAGATGCATTAATACCTGGAGGACGATATCATAATTTTAAGGATTTTATGAATTTTCCCTTATTTGGTGATACATACAGGTATGAGCCGCTTCCTCCAATTCCTCATCCTGACATTTCTTACCAGACAGGTATGTTGAGGGCTATCAGGGAAAAAGATATCCTGCTTTATTTTCCCTATCATTCTTTTGATACTTTTATAGATTTACTTCGTGAAGCTTCAATAGATCCCAAAGTCAAAGAAATCAAAATTACCTTATACCGACTGGCTAAAAACTCAAGTGTTATTAATGCATTAATAAATGCCGCCAGAAACGGGAAAGTAGTTACTGCAGTTGTTGAATTACAAGCCCGTTTCGATGAAGAGGCAAATATCTATTGGTCAAATCGTCTGAAAGAAGAAGGGGTGAAAGTGATCTATGGAGTTCACGATCTGAAAGTACATGCAAAATTGTGTTTGATCAGTCGAAAAGAAAAAAATGCATTAAATCATTACGCATGCATTGGAACAGGGAATTTCAATGAAGACACCACCTCTGTTTTTAGTGACATTATATTGCTGACTTTTGACAAGCGGTTAACAAATGAAGTATACCAGGTTTTTGAGTTTTTTGAAAAAAATTATAAAATTGGAAAATTTAAACACCTGCTTCTTGCGCCCTTCTTTTTCAGGAATAAAATCATTAGTCTGATTGAAACTGAAATAATAAATGCCAGGAATGGCAAAAAAGCATATATTCATCTGAAGCTCAATAGTTTAGTTGATGATAAAATTATTTCAAAATTATACGAAGCAGCAGAAGCCGGAGTGGAGATCAAGCTCAATGTGAGAGGGATGTTCTCAATGTTACCCGATTTATTTAAAAACATTAATGCTATTGGCATTATTGATCGCTACCTGGAGCATGCTCGGATTTTTGTATTTTGCAATAATGAAAAGGAAAAAGTATTTATTGGTTCAGCGGATTTAATGAAAAGAAACCTGGACTCTCGAGTGGAGGTTATTTGTCCAATATATGATAAGCATGCGAAGGAAAACCTGAAAGCGATGATAGATATCCAATGGGCGGATAATGTAAAAGCCAGGATATTGGATAATGAATTGAAAAATGAGCGGGCACAATCTGGTGAAATTGAAAACAGGTCACAAATCACCTTTTACAAATACTTGAAAAAAAGAGCGAAAAGAAAAAAAGTTAGTTTACCGTCTTCCTGAGAAAATCCACAAATTTTGGATCGATTTTATAACCTAAGGCCAATGCCTTTTCGACATCTGTAAGTGCTTTCCTGTACTCTTTCCTTTCGTAATAAATAAGGGATCTGAGGTTGTAAGCAATGGCAAAATTGGGATCTATCTGTATTATCCTGTTTAAATCTGAAAGTGCTGCATCTTTCTTGTTCAAAGTACTGCTGAGCCATGCCCTGGTATATAAGGTCTCTTTTTTATCGGGTTGAATTTGCAAAACTGTATTGCAATCCTTTAAAGCAGCTTCGAAATCTTTCAGATAAATATTAAGTTTTGCCCTTTCATAGAGTACACCCAGGTCAGACGGGGAAATTTGAAGGGCTTTATTATAGCAATCTATTGCTTTTTTGTATTGCTTTGTGTTCGCATAAGCCAATCCCAGGTTATAAAATAGAAAATGGGATAATGTATCTATAGATTTTGCTTTTTCCAGATCCTTCAATGCTTCATAATAATGACCCAGGTTTAAATTTGCCACTCCACGATTTACAAGTGCCAATACATTTTCAGGGTCTTTTTCAAGAATTTTTGTGAATATACTGAGAACCGAATCAAATTGATTGTTGTTCATGTATTCTTCAGCAATTAGCAGCTCATCCTGTATGGAGGTGTTCATGCTGTTTATCAGGTGCAGGTTTTGCATATAAGAGGTTAATTCTTCTTTTTTTGCTAAAGTTTCTGCGTGATTAGGTTGGTTCTTCAGGATTTTATCATAAACAAAAAAGGCCTTATTATACTGTTTAATGGCAATAAGACACTCAGCAATATTTATCTCGGTATATACATCATTGTTATTCATCAAGGAAGCAATTCCGTAGTAATGAAGTGCAGAATCGTATTCTTTCACATTTTGGAATGCCCCTGCCAGGTTCACATAGGCAATGGAATAATTATTTCTCAATTGGATTGATTTTCTTAAAACATCAATGGCTTTTTTATTCTTTTCCTGGCGCATAAAAAGAACCCCTAGTTTATCATAAGCATAAAAGTTTTCAGGGAACAAATCAATCGCTTTATGAAGCATCTTATAAGCTCTATCATACTGCTCCAGTCCGGTTAAGGTGGTTCCTAGCAAAGTATATATTTCAGGATCATTCGGATCATACTCAATCGCTTTTTCCAGGTAATATTTAGATGAGTCATTATTGCCATTTATAAACATTTGATAGCTTCTGAATTTATAATCATTTTCCTTCTTCACAACTGCACAAAGGGGTACATTCCCGACAGAGATGGTATGTACAGTTCCTTTCGGAGGGAATTGACCATTCTGAATTTGAGCCAGTGACATAGATCTGGAGGTCAGTATCATATAGTCCCAATCATAAATGCTATAAGTCATGGGCCTGACCCAGACATAATCGATATGAGCTGTAAACTTATCTGAATAATATTTAAGCGATTGTGTTTCGATATTGGTTGCGACCAGTATTTTATTCGGATTGTCTTTTTCTATTTCAGCAAGCCATTCAGCTGCTTCGCGTCCGGAAAATGACAGATAATCTGTTTCATAATAACCATATGCGCCTTCAGTTCCTCCAACTATTTCATTGAAATAAACAATTTGGTTAGGGTGGTTTTTAATCATCCAGGCTGCTGGTTTGATAAGGAGTGCTGCCAGAACAAGGAAAAGGAATATTTTTATTGCTTTTTTAGATGATATATCCATTAAAAAGTTCCAGCCAAGTCCGGCCAGAACAGCAATTGAAGGATAAATAAAAAGGAAGTGTCTCCATCCATTGTATAATTTTGAACTTTTAATAGCCGCATAAAAAACAGGAAAAACGCTGACAAAAATCAAAATTAAGAGTACTGTTTTTATTTTAGTTGAACTTTTCCAGAAGCCTGCTAATGAAGCAATTACACCAATCAGAACCCCTATTGGAATTGTAATCCATATATATTTAAAGATGTAATACCAGGGGACATGATCCATATTCATGAGTTTGCCTTCAAACACTTCGTAATGAGTCATCATCAGGTCGGAATCCTCGAACATTCTCAGCGCATTCAGGGGATTTGTCAAGGGGGCTTTCAGGGCAAATGGCCAGAATATGATGGAAATAACATAAGCGGCAAGCCCAATGATGAAAAAGTATTGAAAATAAGTTCTTGTTAACTTTTTTTGATCAATTCTTTCCTTGTTTTTAAAATATATATTGAGCCATTTAATGGTTAGAAATAATCCTAAATAGGCTACGAGTATAAAACCGCCAATTCGTATGCTGGAGGCTAAGCCAATGGAAATAATTAACAGGACAATTGTTTTTCTTGAAGGTGAAGGAAGTTCATCAAGGAATTTTAAGGAGAAGAAGATAGCCGCAATATATCCTGTCGCCAGTGGGATATCTTTTGCATTGTTCATGGAATGAGCAAAATATCTGGGTGTAATAGCAATCAATAATAAGATGATCCAGGCTGTTCGCCAATTCCCATACCGTTTTCCAATCAGGGAAGCTATCAGCATACCAAGCAATCCAATCAATGCATTTAAAAAATGGCGGGTTTCAAAATCCCCAAAAGGAGAGACGTATTTGTTAATGATGGCACAAAAGAAATCAAATGATAATCCATAATAAATTAAATCCTTATAAGATGGCTTTGACAAATCAAAAACAGCGGTGTCTTTGCCCAAGCTTTCATAATATGAAAGGATATCCCGACCATAACTCTCCGAGAATGTTTCGTCTGTACTTCTGCCAAAATCAACACTTAGGATGGGCATAAGGAATAGTAAGAAAACAAAGGTCAATGCAAACAGAAATCGAAATAAAGAGCTGTTCCCATCAGTCCAGGGGATTGTTTTATTCCTTTTAATTTCTTGAACAGCTTCAATAAAATAATATGAAAAGATGCCTTTCATTTCTTGCTTATTTCTTGATTCTGCCCGGATTATTTTTTACGAATGATTCCCAGGTTATATGCTTCCCTTTTTCATGGCCGGGAATTTTATTTCCCTGAAAATGATGGGCAACTGCAACAGCAAGTCCATCTGTAGCGTCCAGGTGTTGAGGTATTTTAATGTTTAATAATCGTACCAGCATGGCAGCGACTTGTTCTTTGGAGGCATTGCCATTTCCTGTAATGGATTGTTTGATACTTTTTGGCGCATATTCAAAAATAGGAACATCTCTATAGAGTGCTGCAGCAATACTAAGTCCTTGTGCTCTTCCCAGTTTAAGCATGGATTGTACGTTTTTTCCGAAAAATTGAGCTTCAATAGCCAGCTCATCCGGTTTATAGGATTCAATCAATTGCAGGGAGCGCTCGAAAATATGCTTCAACTTGAGCATATGATCTTTATACTTGCTTAATTGTATAGTGCCCAGTGTGATCAACTCCATGTTATTTCCTGAAGACTTGATGACTCCATAACCCATCATGGTAGTTCCGGGATCCACGCCAAGTATTACTTTCTCCTTCATCAAAAATTAGTCATTAGAACAGATCAATTGCTTTAGAATAATAGAATTTAACATCCTTGTGTTTTGAAACACTTCATTGCGCAAGCATGTACGAAGATAAAAACTAAAAAAGAGATTACTTCCAATCATTGAAAGTCATTTTTCATCTGTCCAGTAAGCTTGCAGAATTTTCCTATTTTTGAACAAAGAACAATCCCTTTGAAAATCACGCAAATTCAGCGAAAGACACTTTCCGTAATCATTAAACTTTTGGTGTTTATTGCGACCCTTTATTACCTGTATATCAAGGTGTTTAAGGATGGCAGTTTAAAAGATTCCGTTTCAGACTTTGAATTTAATAACAGAAGTTTTTGGTTGCTGATTCCAGTTTTCATATTGATGTTGGTCAATTGGAGCATTGAAGCCGGAAAATGGAAAATGCTCATTTCGACTTTTGAAGAGATTTCGTTTAAAAGATCCTTTGCTGCTGTATGGAGTGGCTTAACAATCAATAACTGGGTGCCTAATCGTATGGCAGAATTTGCCGGCAGGATCATATTCATTAATGCAGGAAAACGGGGCAAGGCAATCGTTTCCACTTTTGCAGGGAATATGGCTCAAATGATGATGACTTTGATTTTTGGCTCCCTGGGACTGTATCTATTTTATCATTTTCAAGGTCCATATAGATGGTTTATTGCTGATATTTTAGTGTTAGTAAACATCCTTTTTATTTTATTTTATTTCAGGATGAAATGGTTCGTCTTTTTAATAAAACGAATTCGTTTTCTGCATTTTCTTATAAAATATATTGAAATTCTTGAGCATTTCAGTGTGGCTTTTTTATTCCGGGTGGTCTTATTAGCAATGCTCAGGTATTTAACATATCTTTCACAATATGTTATGTTACTTCTTCTATTTGGAATTGATGTGGACCCGGGGATTTTGTACAGCGGAGTAGCTTTGATTTTTTTGATTCAAACCTTTATTCCATCCGTTATGCTCACTGATATTGGAGTAAGAGGGGCAGTAGTGCTCTATGTTTTTGAAAAAGTCTCCCCCAATTTGGCCGGCTTACTGGCTGCAGCCTATTCCATTTGGTTTATTAATTTATTGATCCCTTCTCTTTTCGGTGCTTTATTTATCCTGCTAAAAAAGAAAAATAAACAGTTGTCATGACCTTGCTTGCAATACTGTTCGCAGTTGCATATGTAATTCTTTTACTGTATTATCTTACAGGATGGATAAAGCTGAAAACATTTGATATTGAAAGCAAAACTCCGGAACAAAAATTCAGCATCATTATTCCTGCTCGAAATGAAGAAACTAATATTCAATACTTAATTTCTGACTTATTCAAACAAAATTATCCCAATGATTTATTTGAGATTCTCATTGTGGATGACCATTCTGAAGACTATACAGCTGAGACAGTAGATAAATTTTTGCAACAAGAAGAGTTTTCAAATTTGAGATTGTTACAGCTGAGAGATCAACCCTCTTCAGGGCATGGCAAGAAAGCAGCTATCACATATGCTGTTGAGAAGAGCATAAATGATTGGATCATTTGCACGGATGCGGATTGTCGGTTGAACTCAAACTGGTTAAGCAGTCTGGCAGCTTTTATAGATGAGAAAGATCCTGTTTTTGTTTCAGCTGTTGTTGTTTTCCATGAAGAAAGAACATTCTTTGAAAAGATGCAGTCTTTAGAGTTTATGTCATTAATAGGAATTGGAGCAGCAACTATATCGCACGGAAAACCCACCATGTGCAATGGGGCAAATATGGCTTTCAGGAGAGACGTTTTTCTTGAGGTGAATGGCTATGCTGGAAATGAGCACATTGCTTCAGGGGATGATGAATTCCTGATGCATAAAATGGCAGCAAAATATCCCGGAGGTGTTAGTTTCCTGAAATCTGAAGTGGCGCTTGTGAGGACACAAGCCCGGACAACATTTAAATCTTTCTGGAACCAAAGAAAGCGATGGATTTCAAAAAGCAAGGGGTATAAAAATCCGTTTGAAAGAGGGATGCAGGTCTTTGTCTGGCTGTTTCATTTGTCTCTCCTCTTAACATTGATAATTGCATTTTTCAATCCTGTGTTCTGGAGTAAATTCCTTTTGCTGTTTGCGATTAAATTATTTGCTGAACTGCTATTTATCATTCCGCTTTCAGGCTTTTTTAATAAACAAAATTTAATCTTCTATTATTTCCCGGCAGCATTTCTATATATTTTTTATGTGGTTTTTATAGCTTTTGCAGGGAGCTTCGGAAAGAATTATTGGAAAGGCAGGAGGATATAAAAATTCCTACATTGAAGAATACCAAATCTCCATTGTTCGTTTCTCCGGGCGAAATCGAAGAGCTGTTTATCTTTGAATAAAAGTTTTAACTACTTTCAAATACTCTTCAAAGCCCATGGTTTCAGGAACTCCTTCTTTTCCATGCTTGCCCCCTTCAATTCTATGCGCTTCTTTGTAGGTTCCCCCATGATTATTAAAAACTAATTCGCCATTATCAATATGAATATAATCGTCTTTGGTACCATGCATCCAGAGTAGATCCTGTTTAACATCTTTGATTTTGTCTGCATTATTGATCTTCATATCAACAAAATACTTTGCACTTGTATTAATGATTGTTGAAACCTGTGCCAGGTTATCTGATGAGGCAAAAGGCGATTCCAATATGAGTTTGTAAGCTTTGAATTCATCAAAATATGCTGCTGCATCTGTTGCTGGAGCAGAGCCTAAACTAAATCCGTAAAGAATAATTTGGTCTGATGAAACACCCCGCATTTTCAGCCAATGCAGAGCACCTCTGACATCTGCGTACATCCCTTCTTCAGTTGGGCTCCCTTCAGATAATCCATAACCCCGGTAATCAAAGGTGAAAACAGCTATTTGATTTGTAAAAGCCAATTGGCCCAGGAGTTTGGTTCTTTTCCAATAATAATCCATATGATCAGTTTGGCCATGACAGTACAAAATAATGGTATCAGAAAGAATATAATCCATATGGCCGATATATGCACCATACAATACTTTGCTCACATCCTCAGCTTCCATTTTGGATTCGAATGTGACTAAATTAATGAAACTGTCAGGCATGGTATAAATACTATCCGGCAGTTCAATTTCTATTTCACCTTCGTATTGATCAAACAGGTATGAAGCAATAGAATTATCAGCAAGGAAAACCAAACCATCCAAACGGATACATCCAAAAACCAAAGGGAGCAAAAATATTACTATTAATTTCTTCATGTCAGAATTTCTTTGTGACTCCCAAATAAAGTCCTGTTGAACCATAATTTCCTGTTAAGCTTCTGAAGTCAATAAGAACCTCCTCATTAGAGTGACCTGGGGCTAAAAACTTTAATTCAGCATGAAAACTCCATGAATTAGTATTCCATTGATAACCCAATTGTGGATTCAACAGCCAATGGTCGGTGGAAGGCTGATCGTGAGCCCGTTCTGCTGCTAACTCAAACCAGTTCGAAATTCCAACGAAGAAAAAACTATTGTTCTTGCCATGTTCCCAGTAGGCATTCAGGTCTATTTGAGGCCAGAAATGCAAGTTCGGTTCATCAAAATTGAAAATCAGGTTTCCTGCTGCACAGGCTGAAAGATTAGGTTTGTATTTTTCCTGATCCAGAAATTTATAAGTTGCACCAAAATCAGATTGAAAATTACCGAAAGCCAATGATGTGGTATGTAAGCTGCCGAATAAAGTCAGGTTGTCTTTCAGACCAAATCCATAACAAATACTGCTTAATGGTGCCGGGATATTCATGTCTGAAAAATTAAACAGGGGTCCGCCCAGGCTAAATGAAACGGCATGCTGCTTGACTTCCAATGGTTGAATAAACCGGGCTGGTGCACAAGCAGAGATGCCTGATACAATTAAGACAAAATATACAAGTTTTCGCATATGTAGCTATAAGGTTGTAAACCGAAGTTAATATATATTCACTTCAGGAATCAAGTCGATGCCAAATTTTTCTTTGACAGATTTTTGAATTTTCTTTGCAAATCCAATAACATCACTTCCTTTTGCATTTCCATAATTGCAAATAACCAATGCCTGCTGTTGATAAACACCAACCCCTTTTTCCACCTTTCCTTTCCAGCCACAAAGGTCAATGAGCTGAGCAGCAGCAAGTTTTATACTATCCTTTTCTTCAAAGCCTTTCAGATCAGGATATACTTTTTGCAATTCATAATAGTGGGTTTTAGAGGTATGCGGATTTTTGAAGAAACTTCCGGCATTGCCAAGTTCTTTTGGACTGGGCAGTTTTCGAGTTCGAATAGCCATTACTGCATGAAATACATCAGCAATGGATGGATTTGCTTTGCCTGTTTCTTCCTTTACATCCTTGTAATTGATGTTGACTACAGGAGTTTTCGCGAGTCTGAAGGTAACGGAAGTGATAAAGTATTTGTTCTTGTTTTGCTCTTCTTTGAAAATGCTCCACCTGTAACTGAATCCACATTCTTTATTCAGGATAATTTCAATTTCATGGGTTTGAAAATTGAATACTTCCACAGAATGGATAGTGTCTTTTACTTCTGCACCATATGCTCCTATATTTTGTAAAGGGGATGCACCTACATTTCCCGGGATCAGTGCCAGGCTTTCTATTCCTCCCCAGTTTTGATTCACGCAATATTCAACGAATGCATGCCAGTTTTCTCCTGACGAGGCCTTTACAAAAGCAAAATCATCCGTTTCATAGACCTGGTCAATGCCCTTGATGTTGTCTTTCATAATGAGTCCATTAAAATCCTGGCTAAACAATACATCGCTTCCTTCGCCTAAAATCAACCATTTGTTTTCTTTGAATTCCGGACTTTGAATGAGTTCCAGTAATTCATCTTCCGAACTGATTTCGCAAAAAAGTTTTGCCTTTGCTTCAACACCAAAGGTATGCAGGTTTTTGAGTGATATGTTTTGTTGGAATAGCATTTTGTAAAAATGCAAAGGTAGGAAAAGAAAGATTCCTCAGCTGTTCATTAATTCAGCAAAAATGTAACATTTGGGTACAGAAATCGGACTGGCAAAGCCCGATTTATTTCATGCTTGTATTCAGGTGACATCTGTAGGTTAAAATGGTAAAACAAGCTTTCCAGCTTGTCAGAATTCTAATTTTAAAAGCAAAATGGAATTTTGCAATACAGGAGTGAATTGAGATTCAGGTTCACCTGCCAGCGGGCAGGCTGGGGATCGGAATGAGGAACAAATGGGCTTGAATGACAAAACTGTGAATGGTTTAATTTAACTTTATACTTTTGCCTTTTTATTTGATTTATGCCCATTCCCAATTGGCTCCGTCCTTGCCGTCTTTTACTATAACTCCCAATTCTTTCAATTGATCTCGAATGAGGTCGGAAGTAGCCCAGTCTTTATTTTCACGCGCTTTATTCCTGAGTTTCAAAAGAATGTCTATGAATTTCCCTGAATCTTCAACAGAAGCAGAATTTTCTTCAGGTCTCAATCCTAAAATGTCCTCCACAAACACTTTCATTTTCATCCTGAAGGAATCCAGATCAGTTTGAGTAAGCGTCTCTTTTTTTTCGATCAATAGATTTACATATTTTGCTCCCTCAAACAATTCTGCAATCAATCGGGCTGTGTTCAGGTCATCATTCAGCATGGCATAACAACTATCCGACCATGCTTTTATGTCGATGGAGGATTTTTCGCTGGCTTGGAGACTATCCAGTTTTGAATAAGCTGACATCAACCTGTCAAGGCCTTTTTCGGATGCCAAAAGAGCATCGTTGGAAAAATCAATAGTGCTTCTGTAATGTGCCTGTAAAATGAAAAAGCGGGTCACCATGGGACTGAAAGCCTGTGTAAGCAACTTATGATTTCCTGCGAACATTTCTTCCAGCGTGATGAAATTATCAAAGGATTTAGCCATTTTCTGACCATTAATAGTGATCATGTTGTTGTGTACCCAGTATTTGCAAGGATCCTGACCAAATGCAGCATTCGCCTGTGCAATTTCTGATTCGTGATGTGGGAACATGAGGTCCATTCCTCCTCCATGAATGTCGAAAGGAACTCCCAGGTATTTTGCTCCCATCGCAGAACATTCCAGGTGCCAGCCGGGAAAGCCTGTATTCCAGGGAGATGTCCATTTCATGATATGCCCAGGTGTGGCTTTTTTCCAGAGGGCAAAATCCACAGCATTCTTCTTGTCATCCTGACCTTTTAGCTCCCGCGTATTATTCATCAGGTCTTCAATTATTTTCCCTGATAGTTTACCATATGGATGGTTCTCAGCATATTTAAGTAAATCGAAATAAATGTTATGTTCAGTTTTATAGGCTAAACCGTTTTCTAATATATTTTGAACCAGTTCAATCTGCTCAATGATATGTCCGGATGCATGCGGCTCAAGTGAAGGAGGAAGACAATTTAATTGCTGAATCGAATCGTGATAGCGGTTGGTATAATGTTGAGCTACTTCCATGGGCTCTAGTTGCTCTAATCGCGCTTTTTTCGCAATTTTATCTTCTCCTTCGTCTGCGTCATTCTCCAGGTGGCCAACATCTGTAATATTGCGAACATAGCGCACTTTGTAATCCAAATGCCTGAGGTAGCGGAATAAAATATCGAAATTAATAGCTGCCCGTGCATGACCTAAATGAGGATCACCATAAACCGTTGGTCCGCAAACATACATGCCCACATGGGGTGGGTCAATGGGTTCAAAAACTTCTTTTTTACGGGAGTAGGAATTATAAATAGTTAATTTAGAAGACATATCAATCATTTATACTGCAAATCTCAATTATTTCTGTGGATTTTGGGGAAGATTTGACAACTTTCCAAAAGTTGTCAAATCTGACGTTACAGTTAAATACTTAATGTGTATGTTTATTTTGCGAAGTATTAGAAATGCTTAAAATATTTCAAGCACTTTGCTAATGTGCTAGCATGACAGAGTGTTATTTTTTCAAAAACACTTCCTCGTAAACACTTCTGATCCCATCTTCCAAAGAAATCGTTGGCTTCCAGCCTGTTGCACTCAATCGGGTCACATCCATTAATTTCCGTTGAGTGCCATCCGGTTTGCTGCTTTCAAACTTCAGATCACCTTCAAATCCAACAATTTTCTTCACTAACAAAGCTAAATCTTTAATGGAAATATCTTCTCCACATCCTATGTTTATGAAGTCTTTTTGATTATAGTTCTGCATCAGGTACACACAAGCTGCAGCCATATCATCTACATGTAAAAACTCTCTTTTAGGAGTTCCTGTTCCCCATACCTCCACAAATGGTGAATTATTTATTTTCCCTTCATGAAACTTTCTAATCAGAGCGGGCAATACATGTGAATTATTCAAATCGAAATTATCGTTGGGCCCGTACAGATTGGTAGGCATCACCGAAATGAAATTGCAGCCATATTGATCTCGATATGCCTCGCACATTTTGATACCGGCAATCTTGGCAATGGCATAGGGTTCATTGGTTTCTTCGAGAAGTCCTGTTAAAAGGTATTCTTCCTTCAAAGGTTGTGGTGCTAATTTCGGATAAATGCAGCTGCTTCCCAGGAATAGTAATTTCTTAATGCCATGCACATAACTCTGGTGAATGATATTGTTTTGAATCATCAGGTTTTCATAAATAAACTGTGCCCTGTACGTATTGTTTGCCAAAATACCACCTACTTTAGCAGCAGCAAGGATTACATATTCTGGTTTTTCCTGTGCAAAGAAGTCGGCTAATAGCTGTTGATTGCTAAGGTCCAGTTCATCAATGCTTCTGAGAATAAAATGCGAGTATCCTTCAGATACTAATTTCCTGTGAATCGCAGAACCCACCATACCCAAATGACCGGCAATGTATATTTTGGCATTTTTCTCCATTACTTCAATTCACTTTTCGTTTTGTAACCCGAGTCAAACAGGAATTTTTCTTTCTTCATCTTTTTCAGGTCATATTTAATCATGTCTTCGACCAAATCATCCAGGTCCAGCTTGGCTACCCATCCTAATTTCTCTTTGGCTTTGCTTGGATCTCCAAGTAGCAAGTCTACTTCAGTAGGTCGGAAATAAACAGGGTCAACTTCAAGTAAAACATCCCCAACCTCCAAGGTTGTTGGTTCAATTTCAAGTTTTTTTAGCAATTCCAAATCAATGCTATCTATGATTCCTTTTTCTTCAATTCCTGTGCCTTCATACCTTAAATTGATTCCTAATTTTTGAAAAGACAAAGTGACGAAATCACGAACTGTGGTGGTTTTGCCGGTTGCGATAACAAAATCTTCTGGTTCATCCTGCTGAAGCATCAACCACATAGCCTCCACATAGTCTTTGGCATGTCCCCAGTCACGTTTTGCATGTAAATTTCCTAAATAAAACTTATTTTGAAGTCCCAATACAATTCGTGATGCTGCGCGGGTTATTTTCCGTGTAACAAAGGTTTCGCCCCGAAGTGGAGATTCGTGATTGAAAAGAATTCCATTGCACGCAAACATATTGTATGCTTCCCTGTAGTTCACCATAATCCAATAAGCATACAGCTTGGCAGCCCCATAAGGCGAGCGTGGATAAAATGGGGTGGTCTCGCTCTGGGGAATTTCCTGAACCTTCCCATAAAGTTCTGAAGTGGACGCCTGGTATACTTTGGTTTGCTTTTCTAGCCCCAGCATCCTAACAGCCTCCAATATCCGAAGAGCTCCAAGTGCATCAGCATTCGCTGTATATTCTGGTGTTTCAAAACTCACCTGAACATGAGACTGAGCGGCCAGATTATATACTTCATCAGGTCGGACTTTCTGCATAATTCCTATCAAATTACTCGAGTCTGTCATATCTCCGTAATACAACCTGAAATTGACATCTGCTTCATGCAAATCTTTATATAAATGATCAATTCTATTGGTATTGAATAATGAAGATCTTCTTTTGATTCCGTGAACTTCATATCCTTTTTCCAGTAAAAATTCTGCGAGAAATGCTCCATCCTGTCCTGTAATTCCAGTAATCAGTGCTTTTTTAACCATCCGTCTAATTTTTCTGCAAAATTAGATAATCTTGGATGATTTTAAGGTTTAGCTGTCCTAAGAATCAGTTAACCTTGATAACCTAGATTTAAACCAATTGTTATTCAACAATTGATATCGACTAAACTAATAAATTTTATAATTTTGTCGACCTTAAAACTTTTTGATAATCAAAAATTAAAAATATGATGAAAGTAACAGTTGTTGGTGCAGGGAATGTCGGTTCAACCTGTGCAAATGTGCTTGCCAATAATGGAGTGGCTGATGAAGTTCTGTTAATTGATATTAAAGAAGGCCTGGCTGAAGGGAAAGCTTTGGATGTGTGGGAATCTGCCCCGGTTTTAGGATACGATACCAGGACAGTTGGATATACTTCCGATTATTCAAAAACAGCTGATTCTGAAGTGGTAATAATCACTTCTGGAGTCCCTCGTTCACCTGGCATGAGCAGGGATGACCTGGTTTCCATAAATGCTAACATTGTGAAAGAAGTAACCGGGCAATTAGTTCAATATTCTCCGAAAGCCAAAGTTATTGTGGTGTCCAACCCCTTGGATGTAATGACTTATACTGCTTTTCTGACGGCCAAAGTGCCTGCAAAACAGGTGTTTGGAATGGCAGGAGTATTAGACACCGCACGTTTTAAATCATTCATTGCCCTGGAGCTGAATATTTCAGTGAACGAAATCAGTGCTGTTATTATGGGAGGACATGGTGATACAATGGTTGCCCTGCCAAGATACACCACTATTAGCGGTATTCCAATTACTGAATTAATAGATGAAGATCGATTAAATGCACTCGTTGCAAGAACTGTTAAAGGAGGGGGAGAAATTGTTAATCTTCTGGGTACATCGGCCTGGTATGCTCCGGGAGCAGCAGCAGCACTAATGGCTGAAACTATACTAAAGAATCAAAGAAGAATTTTCCCGATAAGCTGCTGGCTTCAGGGAGAATATGGTTTAAAGGATCTTTATTTTGGTGTTCCGGCAATTCTGGGAGGAGACGGAATTGAAAAAATCCTGGAGCTGAAACTAAATGAGAAGGAAATGGAACTTGTGAATCATTCAGCAAAATCAGTAAGAGAAGTACAAAAAGTATTGGTTGATATGAAGCTTTTTTAAAGGCTTTCAACATACCCAACATTTAAAGGACTCTCAAATAATATGAGTAGTCCTTTATTTTTTTACCTATTTGGAAAAACAATATCTACAGAATTAAAAAATTAGAAATAAATAAATCTATTAAAATGACAAAGGAATTCACAACTCAGGATGCACTAGATTATCATTCACAGGATCGTCCAGGTAAAATTGAGGTAAAACCCACAAAATCGCATGACAGTCAGAGGGACCTCGCCCTGGCTTATTCTCCGGGAGTAGCCGATCCTTGCATGGAAATCTATCGGAATAGTCAGGATGTTTACAAATACACCGCCAAGGGTAATCTGGTAGCTGTTATTTCAGACGGTACAGCAGTATTAGGTTTGGGTGATATTGGCCCATTGGCGTCCAAGCCGGTGATGGAAGGCAAAGGACTCCTGTTCAAAATATTTTCTGATATTGATGTATTCGACATAGAAGTAGATACACATGATATTGATCGATTTGTTGAAACATGTAAAATGATTGCACCTACTTTCGGTGGAATCAATCTGGAGGATATTAAAGCACCCGAATGTTTTGAAATTGAAGCTCGCCTGAAAAAGGAATTAAAAATTCCGGTTATGCATGACGATCAGCATGGTACTGCCATCATTTCAAGTGCTGCTTTAATAAATGCAGTTGAACTGGTTGGTAAAAAAATGAGAGATATCAAAATTGTGGTAAATGGTGCAGGGGCTTCTGCTGTTTCATGTACACGATTGTATGTCTCAATGGGTGCTAGCAAAGAAAATGTGGTTATGTTGGACAGTAAAGGAGTAATAAGAAAAGATCGTACGGATTTAAATAAATATAAAAGAGAATTTGCCACGGAAAAGGATGTGCATACACTAAAAGAAGCTATAAAAGATGCGGACGTGTTTGTTGGCCTTTCAAAAGGCAATGTGCTGTCAAAAGAGATGGTGAAATCGATGGCATTTGATCCTATTATTTTTGCAATGGCAAATCCAGATCCTGAAATTACCTATGAAGATGCAATCGAAGCCCGGGATTCAATCATTATGGCTACAGGTCGTTCCGACTATCCGAACCAGGTGAATAATGTACTTGGATTCCCATTTATTTTCCGTGGGGCATTGGATGTGATGGCGACCACAATCAATGAAGAAATGAAATTAGCAGCTGCATATGCACTTGCTGAGCTTGCAAAAGAACCAGTACCTGAAGAAGTGAATATTGCATATCATATTAAAAATTTAAGTTTCGGGAGGGATTATATAATTCCTAAACCATTTGATCCTCGTCTGATAACGCATATTTCAACTGCGGTAGCAAAAGCTGCTATGGAAACTGGTGTCGCACAGAAACCAATTACCAACTGGGAAGCCTACCGGGAGGAGTTAACAAAACGTTTAGGAAAGAAAAGTGCATTTATAAGGCATTTGAAATCGAGGGCTAAAAGTAATCCAAAACGAGTTGTATTTGCTGAAGCCCATCATTATAAAATTCTTAAAGCTGCAGAAATTGTTTCGAGTGAAAAAATAGCTATACCTATTTTAATTGGTGATGAGAAGAAAATCAGAACAATTATTAAGGATAATCATCTGGAATTAAGTGATGTTGAAATAATTGATCCAAGATCTCCGGATGAGTCAACACGAAGGAAAGAATTTGCAGAATATTATTACGAAAAAAGAAAACGAAGAGGCATTACTTTGGTTGCAGCTAAAGATCAAATGCGTCTTCGTAACTATTTTGGAGCCATGCTGGTTGAAAAAAACTATTCGGATGCTATGATTACCGGCTTAACCACCCCTTATCCTGAAACTATCCGCCCTGCACTTCAACTTATTGATAAAAGAGAGGGATATCAGTTGGTTTCAGGCATGTATATGATAATAACCGAAAATGGACCAATATTCTTTGCAGATACCACAGTTAATAAAAATCCTGACGTGAATACTTTAGTGGAAATAACTCTTCAAACAGCTGAAATGGTTAAAGAGTTTAATATGGAGCCACGCATTGCCATGTTATCCTATTCAAACTTTGGATCAAATAATGGCAGGATCCCGATCATGGTTAGAGAAGCAGTTGCCAAACTACATAGAGAATATCCTGAACTGGTAGTGGATGGTGAGATGCAATCCAATTTTGCAATAAATAATGATATACTGAAAGAACACTTCCCATTTTCAAAATTATACGATGGTCCAGCAAATACCTTAATATTTCCCTATTTGTCGGCTGGAAATATTGCTTACAAACTCGTGCAGGAAATAAGCCATGCAGAAGCCATTGGTCCTGTTCTAAACGGATTGAAAAAATCAATTCACATTTTACAAATGGGATGTTCTGTGAATGAAATAGTAAATATGGTTACGGTGGCTGTTATTGATGCACAGTGTAAGGAAAATTAATTAGGTATTTATTCAGCTAGTTCATGGAAGGGAGATATCTTTGCCCATTCAAATAGATTGACATGTATGAATATATAAAGGGTTTTATTACACATAAAAATCCTGCTTATGTCGTGATCGATATTGGAGGCGTTGGTTACAGGATTAATATATCCATTCAGACCTATGAGCAGCTGGGAAATAAAGAACAGGCCAAACTGCTGATACATCTGTCAATAAAAGAAGATTCGCATACATTGTATGGATTTTATTCCGAAGAAGAAAGAAACATGTTTAAAAACCTTGTTTCTGTGCCAGGAATAGGCTCCAATACAGCGATATTAATACTTTCTTCTTTTAAAACTTCAGAGATTATTCAGGCAATAATTAATGCCAATGTGTCGTTGTTAAAGTCTATAAAAGGTGTAGGTCCAAAAACTGCTCAGCGCATGATAATAGAGCTTCAGGATACTTTACAGAAAAAAGGGGAAACTCTTATTCCTGCAACTGGGGGTCGAGGCCAATCGGTTGAAGAAGCCATTTCTGCGCTGCATTTACTTGGATTTAAGAAAAATGAAGCAGAGAAGGTAATCTTTAAAATTGTAAGGGAAAATCCTGGACCTATGAATGTGGAGGAATTAATTAAACTTGCACTAAAAAGTTTATAGGAAGAGGTTCAGAGGATATATTAATGAAAAACCGATTAATACGACATATTTTCATCCTTAGTACAGCTGTAAGTATATCCTTTATCATGTATTATGGTTTTGCGAATCCGAATGTATTTAATCCCCTTCATTTCATGCAAAATCTTGGCGAAGTATCCCAGGATTCTATACCGGAAGATGATTCATTAAAATATCCGCTTAAGCCAATTGATTTTAATCCCTTTGCAGCAAAAAAAAGCCATTCGCTTGATTTAAAAACTCCAAACATATTTAACTCCAAGCTAAGCCTTGATTCATCCCTCAATGAATATACTTTTATTAATAAAATCAGTGGACTGCAAATTGGGGATGAATATCATTATACCCTGGACGAATATTTGGATGAAAGCAACAAACAGTTTCAACGCAATTATTTTAAAGAAAGAGCAAAATCCCAAAACTTTTTGCAGGGGGAGAAAAGTTTTTCTCCCAAACTCAGTTTCAAATCACCTGAAGTGCTTAAAGATATTGGCCTTGAAGGAGGTATTGAGATTAAACCACAGGGTTCTGCTGAATTAATCTTTTCTTTGGATGTAAACAAGGTGGAAAATCCTGCCTGGTCCCAAAAGCAACAAACAACAACACAATTTAAGTTTGATCAGAAAATAAAATTAAGTGTCAGAGGAAGCATTGGAGATAAAATTGGATTGGGTATTGGCTATGATACAGAGAGCAATTTTGATTTTGATAATGAAATCAAACTAAGATATGAAGGAAAAGAAGATGAAATAGTAAAATTACTTGAAGCTGGAAATGTTTCATTGCCAATTCGCGGCTCATTAATTACAGGTAGTCAGAGTTTATTTGGTGTTAAAGCAAAATTGCAATTTGGTAAACTAACCATGACCAATGTGTTCTCTCAGCAAAAGAGTGAGAAGAAGGAAATTGTCCTGGAAAATGGAGCTCAAAAAACAACCTATAGTATATCTGCTCTTGATTATGAAGATAACCGTCACTTTTTCCTGAATCATTTTTTCAGGGATCATATTTTTGAGGATGCTTATATAAGGCCGCCTATCATTAATTCGCCTTTGCAAATTACACGGATTGAAATTTGGGTGGTTAACAAAACAGGAGATACCAGGGACACAAGAAATGTAATTGGTTTCATGGATTTGGGGGAACCTGATCCATGGAACAGCCATGATGAAAATCCAAATAAAGGAGATTTTGTGGAAGGGAAAGATGTGATACCTGGTAATGACGCGAATACACTCTACCAGAATCTCGATGATCCTAAATACAGATCGAATGCTTCTGCCAGTCAGTCCCTTGCTGCATTGGGCCAACATCCGACTAATTTTTTCAATGGCCAGGATTATTTCAAAATCGACAATGCAAGAAAGCTTGCTTCGACAGAATACACAGTAAATGACAAATTGGGATTTATATCTATTAACCAGTGGCTGGATCCTAATACTGCTTTAGCTGTGGCTTATGAGTATACTTATAATGGGATACTGTACCAGGTTGGTGAATTCTCACAGGATGTCCCGCCTGATCCGAATACGCCCAATGTTCTTTTTCTGAAGCTTCTGAAAAGTACATCGGCAAGAACAGATATACCCATGTGGGATTTGATGATGAAGAATATTTATTATTTAGGTTCTTCTCAAATCCAGCCAAATGAATTTAAACTGGACATAATTTATGAAGATGATAAATCCGGAGCTAACCTGAACTATCTTCCTGAAGATAGCGAGCCAAAATTAGACGGTAAGTTTTTAACCCAGGTGATGGAAATTGACCGCTTGAATATACAATTGGAAGAAGAACCTGATGGGATATTTGATTTTGTGAATGGCTATACGATATACCAGGGATCAGGTAAAATCATTTTCCCCACACTTGAACCTTTTGGGAGTAATTTAAGAGAACAATTCAAAGATAGCACGCTGGCTAATTATTATGCTTTTGATGCCTTGTACGATTCAACACCAGTGCAGGCGGAACAATTGAAGCAATTTGATAAATTTTACATAAGAGGCTCCTACCTGGGAGCATCAGGTTCTGAAATCTCCCTGAATGCGATCAATATACCTGAAGGATCGGTGCAGGTTTCAGCGGGTGGGGTGCAATTAAGAGAAAATGTAGATTACCAGGTAGATTATACGCTGGGCCGGGTTAAGATCATTAACCAAAGTATATTGAATTCCGGACAGCCTATTAAGATCTCAGCTGAGAGCAACACCTTATTTTCCATTCAGCAAAAAACACTGATCGGAACTAGACTTGATTATAAATTTGATGAAGATTTTATACTGGGTGGTACTTTGCTTTACCTAAAAGAAAAACCACTCACACAGAAAGTGAATATTGGTGATGAGCCATTAAATAATGTGATTTATGGTTTTGACGGAACATACCGCACTGATTCCCGCTTCCTCACAAAATTGGTGGATAAAATTCCGTTTATTGAAACAAAAGAGAAGTCCGAGATCTTAATAACAGGTGAATTTGCTCAACTTATTCCGGGACATCCAAAGATCATTGGACCTACCGGTACTTCCTATATTGATGATTTTGAAGGGAGTGAAGTGCCATTCGATTTAAGGACAGGCAATTACTGGGTACTGGCTTCCACTCCGCAAGGTCAGCCGGGCGTATTTCCATACGGAAATCTGACCAATGATATCAGGTACGGTTTCAACCGGGCGAAAATTGCCTGGTATACCATTGATGATCTTTTCTACAGAAACAACACTTATACACCTGATCACATAGCCAAGGATCTTGATATGTTGTCAAAACACAGGATGAGAGAGGTGTTGGAAACTGAAGTTTTTCCAAATAAACAACTCCCACAAGGGGTTCCGGGTACACTGCGGACATTTGATTTATCTTATTCCCCTTCAACCAGGGGGCCCTATAACTATGATTTGGCCAATTTAGATGATAATGGAATCCTTCGAAATAATGGATATAATTGGGGTGGAATCATGCGGGCACTTCAAACCAACGATTTCGAAGCAGCCAACATTGAGTATCTTGAGTTTTGGATGATGGATCCCTGGGCTGATGAAGATTTCCAGCCCGATGAAGGTAAATTACTGATTCATTTAGGTGATATTTCAGAAGATATTCTGAAAGATGGGCAAAAGATGTTTGAAAATGGCATGCCTAAAGATGGGGACACTACTAAAGTGATCAGAACGGTCTGGGGGAATGTTCCTCTTACTACACCAATCAATTATGCATTCGACAATGATCCGGCATCAAGAGCCTTCCAGGATTTGGGTTTTGATGGTTTAAATGATGAAGAGGAAAGAGAAAAGTTTAAAAATGAACTCAACAATTTACCACCTAACATGACAGCTGCTGCCCGGGATAAAATTTACAGTGATCCGGCTGGAGACAACTATTTATTCTTTCGTGGTGATTCCCTGGACCAGGAAGAGGCTGATATCATTGCCCGCTACCAGGATTATAAAAACACAGAGGGAAATTCTCCCATCACCAATTCAAACCAGGCGTATTCGTCTTCAGGGTCCTTAAGCCCGGATGTAGAAGATATCAATTATGATTATACACTGAACGAAGTGGAAGCATATTATCAATATGTGATTGAGCTGAAAGAAAATATGCAGGCAGGAGAGAATTATATTGTCGATAAACAGGTTCGAAATGTCAAACTCGTAAACGGAAACTTTGATGATGTTACCTGGTACCAGTTCAAAATACCGGTTCGGTCCTACAATAATCGGATTGGGCAGATCAGGGATTTTAAATCCATTCGTTTTATCAGGTTAGCTTATACGGATTTTTCAAAAGATATTGTTTGTCGTTTCGCGCGCTTGCAATTGGTTAGAGGAGACTGGAGGAGATACTTATATGATTTAAGGACTCCTGGTGAATACATAACATCAGACCCAATTGATACTTCTGTTTTTAATATTTCAACAGTCAATATTGAGTCTAATGGCAAAAGAGATCCAATTCCTTATGTACTTCCTCCCGGAATCGAGCGCGAAGTAGACGTATCCACCTATGAATTACTGGAACAAAATGAACAATCACTTTCCTTTACCACCTGCCTGGAAGATGGGGATGCAAAAGCAGCTTACAAAACGACCTCTTTTGATGTCAGAACCTACAAACGCTTGAAAATGTTTGTTCATGCAGAAGGCAAGCCTGGGCAAACTTTGGAAAAAGGAGATCTGTCATTATTCATAAGAATGGGAACTGATTTTAATAACAACTTCTATGAATATGAGATCCCATTGGATCCAACTGATTTGGGAGAAAGAGACCAGGAAGAAATCTGGAAAGCGGATAATGAAATCAACTTGGCATTTGAAGAATTTTTTAGTGTAAAACAGGAAAGAGAGACAACTCCCGGAACATCATTAACCAATCCTTACACAAAATGGGATTCTGAAAATAAAGGGAGAATCACCGTGGTTGGAAATCCTGATTTAAGCAATGTAAAAGTATTGATGCTTGGGGTAAGAAACCCGAGTAAAAATAATCCGTTTAACCAGAATGACCTGGGCGAGGCACATTGTGCAATTATTTGGGTAAATGAATTGCGAGTTTCTGATTTTGATGAATCGGGAGGTTGGGCTGCAGTAGGAAAAATAACCACAAAATTAGCGGATTTTGGGAAGGTCAACTTATCAGGAAATGTTACGACCGTTGGTTTTGGAGGTCTTGAACAAAAACTTCAGGACCGAAGCAAAGAAGATGTTCGTGCATTCGACATTCAGTCTTATTTGGAACTGGGGAAATTTTTCCCTCAAAAAGCGAACATTAAAATTCCCATGTTTTATAATTATTCGCAAATGAGATCCAAGCCTCAGTATAATCCCCTGAGTCCTGATATTTTATTGCAGACGCGCTTGGATTTAGCCAAAACAGGAGAGGAAAAAGATTCCATTTTGCATGCAACTGAAACATATGTCTCGCGAACCAGTCTTAATTTCATGAACGTTCAAAAGTTAAGGCAGGGTGGAACAAAGAAAAATCATATTTATGATATTGAAAATTTCCTCCTGACCTATGCCTACAATGATATTTTCAAGCGGGATGTAAACACAGAATATGATTACCTGGAAAATCATCAGTTGATCCTCAATTATAATTATAACTTCAAGGAAAAAAATATTACACCATTTAAAAAATTTTCCAAATCAAAATACCTGAGGCTGATTACTGATTTTAATATCGGACTACTGCCACAGGCATTTGCCTTTAAAACTCAAATGGACAGGAGGTATAGTGAGGTTCTATACAGAAGTACCGAAAATGTGCAAACCATACTCAAGCCATTATATCAGAAGTATTTCACCATGAACAGAACCTACGACTACAGGCATAATTTTGCCCGCTCTTTAAGATTTTCCTACAATGCAAATGCAGATGTGGTGGTTGATGAACCCGGTGGTCCAATTACTCAGGAAAGTAGAGACACCTTGTTGATCAACCTGAAGAAATTGGGACGAATGAAGAATTTTAACCAAAAAGTGACCTTGTCATATGATGTTCCTTTGCGAAAAATTCCATTGTTGGACTGGACAACAATCAGGAGTTCCTATACAGGTAGTTATAATTGGCAGGAAGCGCCACGATCCGCTCCGGAGCTGGGCAATACGATACAGAATTCCCAAACCATACAGCTGCAGGGTCAACTGAATTTCGTATCCTTTTATGGAAAGATCAAGTTCCTGAAAAATATTAATTCTAACCGAAGCAATATTGGCCAGATTCAAAAGAATAAGTTTAAAGAACTGCAAAAGAATGCCAAGGAAAATAAAGAAGAATTGTTGAATGAAGATGGTGAAAAAATGACTGCCGAGGATGTGGATGTGAATTCTGGTTTCATCAAATTATCAGAGTCGGTATTGCGAACATTAATGAGCTTGCGTAATGTCACAGTTAATTATACTTTAAATGAAGGAACTACTTTGCCGGGCTTTTTACCCAATCCAAAATACATTGGGAATGACTGGACCCTGGATGCTCCCGGATTGCCATTTTTAGCTGGTTTTCAAAATGATAATTTCAGGTATGAGGCAGCAGAAAATGGCTGGCTGACTTTGGATACCTCTATCAATTCCCTGTTCATGACAACAAGGACTGAAAACTTGTCAATCCAGGCGAATATTGAACCTGTTCGTGATTTCAAAATAAATGTGACCATGACCAGGCGCATGACAAATAATATGCAGGAGGTCTTTAAATATAATCAGAGTTCTGATAGTTTTGAGTCACAAAGCCAGGTAAAAGGAGGCAATTTCAGTATGTCATTCTGGACCCTTGGAACCGCTTTAAGTAAGTATACAGACGATGTTTCATCTTCCTATACCTCATTTGAAAATAACCGGAACGTAGTTGCACACAGAATTGTGGATAATAGTACGGTTCCGATTGATACAAATAATTATCCGGCTGGCCATACAGGAACTGCCCAGGATGTGATTATTCCCGCTTTTCTTTCAGCATATTCCGGGAGAAATGCACTTACTTATACATTGAATGCTTTTCCCGCTATTCCTGCACCAAACTGGAGAATTACATATAACGGCTTAAGCAAAGTCGAAGCCTTTAAAAAATTTACGAAGAATATCAATATCAATCATGCCTACAGGTCGACATACACTGTCGGAAGTTTTGTGAGTAGTTTAAACTATGATGAAAATGAAATTCCTGTTTTATATGAAAACCTGGTTCCTGAGTTGCGGATACAGCAGATTAACATCAATGAGCAATTGAGTCCTTTGATCGGGATTGACGTGAACTGGGTAAATAACTGGACTTCAAGAATTGAGTACAGGACTTCAAGAAATGTAGGATTTAGTTTTTCTAATTTTACAACCACCGAGATTTCTGACCGGGACCTGACTGTAGGAATAGGTTATCGAGCTAAAGAAGTGGAGCTTCCTTCATTTATTAAATACAAAGGAAAACGCGTTATTTTACAGCATGATCTGAATTTCAGACTCGACTTAAGTTATAAAAACAGCCGCTCTACTATTTCACGATTAGACCAGGATCAAACTGAATCGATAGGAGGTAACAGCATTTTAAGTATAAAACCAGTTTTGGATTACGTGATTGATGATAATTTAACTATACGGTTTTTCTTCAACAGAAATGTCACAAAACCAGCCATTTCTACCAGTTATCCAACAGCCTTCACCAATGGAGGATTCAGTATTCGATATACTCTTGGACAATAATTCAAACCCTATGCTAAATTTTTTTAAATTCGTACAAAATTTACGAATATGAATATCCCGGAAGAACTAAAGTACACCAAAGATCATGAATGGATTCGTGAAAGTGGTGAACAGACTGTAATTGGAATTACAGATTTTGCACAAAAAGAATTAGGTGACATCGTTTATATTGAGATTGAAACGGAAGGAGAAGATCTGGCAAAAGAAGATGTATTTGGAACGATTGAAGCTGTAAAAACTGTTTCCGATATGTTTATGCCTATAACTGGCCAGGTCATTGAAAGAAATCCAGCCCTGGATGATACTCCTGAGCTTGTCAATACGGATCCCTACGGTGAAGGTTGGATGATTAAAACTACTATTGTGGATCGTGCCGAGTTTAAGGATCTATTAACAGCAGAAGACTACAGGCAATTATTGGATGAATAACATTAATTTTTCTTTTGAATAAAAGACTCATTCCATCCGCAATTTGGATTGTTGTAATTACTGTTTTGTCGTTAATTCCCTCTTCTGGAATTGACAAAATTTGGTTTGAGTTTATAGTTGAACCTGATAAAATTGCACATTTTATACTTTATGCCATTTTTGCTTTCTTCGTATTTTATGGAAAAAACTGGACAAATGCATCTATACTGAGAAACAACAAAACATGGATATTTGTTGTATTAGGTGTATTTTTGTATAGTATTATTTTAGAACTTTTACAAAGTACTCAATGGATTAACAGAAATGCTAGTTTTTCAGACATTATTGCCAATATGTTAGGTTTTTTTGTAGGAATTTTGCTTTTTATTAGTCTGGCAAAAAGAATAAGAATTTTAAGATAAAGTTATGAGAACCAAGAAAGACGAGAAAGTTGACGTGGATAGAAAATCCGGACTCTATTTCAGGATAGGATTAAGTGCTGCATTGTTGATTGTAATCCTTGCTTTCCAGTGGAAAGTTTATGACAGGCAACAGATCGGACTGGATAGTAATCTGATAATTGATGAAGAGGAAGAAATTGTGGATATTACAAAACAGGAGAAAAAGCCACCACCACCTCCACCACCACCTGAGCTTGAAATTGTGGAGGATGATGTTGAGATTGAGGAAAATCAGCCCGTGATAAAAGATGTTGAAGTAAAGGAAGATGAAGCCATTGCTTTAGCGCCGATCACCGAGGAGAAAGAAGAAGTGATTGAAGAACAAATATTTTTTATGTCTGAAGATCCCCCGGAATTCCCGGGTGGAGATAATGCACGAAATAAGTATTTAAGGCAGTCGATAAGGTATCCGGATATTGAGAGGGACAATGGTATCCAGGGGCAGGTAGTAGTAAACTTTGTGGTTGAAAAGGACGGGAGTATAAATAATGTGAAGATACTAAAAGGAATTACTCCAAATATCAATGAGGAAGCCTTAAGAGTGGTGAAAGAAATGCCTAATTGGATGCCAGGTAAACAAAGAGGAAAACCAGTGCGTGTTTATGTAAACCTGCCTATCCGTTTTACTTTGAATTAATATTTAAACAAACATCATATAAACCCATGATATATTCATGGGTTTTTTTGTTTATATCCCTTTCATTAGTTAATAATCCGTATACAAATCAAATCTACAGGATTACTCATTTAAAAGTTAAATAACAGTCCAGTGCATGTTATTTGTATTCATTAATCAGACAACAAGCCATGTTTTTATGGAAAAAAGCATTCAATACATCAAGTAGTTGTAGAGTTTGATTAATTATTATAAACTAGAAATCATGCAAATTAAAAAATCCAGACATGTTGATGAGGAGCGCTTCCGAGGCCTCTTTTTTAGGATAGGTTTAGTCATTTCAATATTAAGTGTAGTATTCGCCTTTAAATGGACAACGCAAAGAGAAGTGATTGAATTTGAACATCCGGATCCAATTGAAATCACGGATCAAATAGAGCCTGTTTATTCCATCATAAAAGAAAAACCAAAACCCAAATTAGCGATACTGGAGATCATAGATGTAGAACCTGATAAGGATCCCTTTACAGATTTATTTAAAATCGATCCTGGTAAAATCGACTCCATTCCCCTTATCCCTTTTAAAGAAAAAAAAGAAGTTTATGAAGAATCCGGCCCCCTTGATTTTTACAAAATTGAACATAAACCGGAGTTTCCCGGAGGCGAAAATGCCATGTTTAAATTTTTAGCAGAAAATATAGTATATCCTGCTTTAGAAAAGCAAATGAGTCTGCAGGGACTGGTGGTACTTCAGTTTGTAATTAATAAAGATGGAAGTATTTCGAACATTGAAGTCATTAAAAGCATAAGTCCGAATATAGATGCAGAGGCTGTACGGGTGATTGAAGCCATGCCTCATTGGATCCCCGGTTTACAAAGAGACAGAAAAGTAGCCGTATTAATAAAGATGCCTATCAGGTTTACTTTAGCCTACTGATCATACAATAGATTTTAACTTTATGTGAGTTCGATATAACATATTTTAATAATTATTTGATTTTCTTCAATATAAATAAATCGACCTTTGTGCATCTTTGTGTTTCCGCCTGCCAAAATGCATTGGCGGATAGGTTAGTGGAATTAATAGTGATTCTTTTTGCCACCCACAAAGTGATGCCTTTGGCAGAAGATGCAAAGCCACGAAGCCTGTCTTGCCGCCTTGCTCTGCAATAGCTTCGCGAAGGCGATGCAGGCAGCATTTCACTAAGAGAGAGTTGTAAATAATAGATAATCAGAAATTAATGTGTAGAACTCACACTAACTTATTTAGTTTTTAATTTAGGTAAGAACAAATCTTTATTTTTGCCGCTTTGTTAATCCAAATATTTGTTGATGAAATCAAATAATTCCAGGCTTTTCATTCTCGTAATAATAGTTTTAGTGGTTATTATTGTCCTTTTAATCTTAAAATTAAAGCCTGAACAAGATACTGAAGCTGCCGGGGCTGTTCCCGCCCATCTGATTGTTGATGAGCCGAACATGGCTTATGGATTCAATTTGGATTCATTTGAGCTGGTACACGGTTCTATCGAACACAACCAGATCTTCTCAAACTTAATATCACCATTTGGTGTTTCACAGGCTTTCATATCGGAACTGGCAGATAGTGCAAAAAATATTATGCCTTTAAGGAAAATACAATCCGGTAAAAATTATGTGATCCTGTTGTCAAAAGATTCTTCACAGACAGCTCAATATTTCATTTATGAAAAGAATCCAATCGATTTTGTAGTCTATACATTATACCACCCGATTGAAGTATATGAAGATCATAGGGAGGTAGATACAATTATTTCAACCACTTCCGGGCTAATCACTACCTCCTTGTGGGCAGATATGGCCGAATCTGGAAGTTCTCCCCTCTTGATAAGTGCCGTATCTGAAATTTATGAGTGGGATATTAATTTTTTTGCCATCAATAAAGGAGATAAGTATAAAATCATCTATGAAGAAACAATTGTGGAAGGTGAAGTGGTTGGTATTGGGAAAATAATCGCTGCCTGGTTTGAGTATTCAAAAGAGAATTATTATGCTTTTTATTTCATTCAGGATGACAGAGAAGATTATTATGATAACAAGGGAATGAATTTGCGAAAAATGCTGTTAAGAGCCCCCTTAAAATTTTCCAGGGTAAGTTCAGGATTTTCGAACAGCAGGTTCCATCCTATTTTAAAAAGATACCGGCCACATCATGGCGTGGATTATTCTGCCCCATATGGAACACCTGTTCATTCAGTCGGAGACGGTGTCGTTATTTCCGCTGGTTATTCCGGTGGTGCCGGCAATATGGTTAAAATTCAGCATAATGCGACCTATACTACCGCCTATTTGCATTTATCCAGGTATGCCAAAGGCGTTCGCAAGGGAGCGAAAGTGAAACAAAGCGATGTCGTTGGTTATGTAGGCTCCAGCGGACTTTCAACCGGTCCTCATTTAGATTACAGAATCTGGAAGAATGGATCAGCCATAAACCCATTGACATTAAAGCTGCCTCCTATTGAATCAGTTTCTGACTCGAATTTGGCTGATTTTACATTAATTAAAGACAGCCTGACAATTGAACTCAATAAAATCCCGACACCAGAATACCTGCAAGAGTAAACTAATGGACCCAGAAGCGGTAGGGAAGCAAAGCATCCTCTTTAGCATATTCCACACCAATTCGTTTCCCGGATTTAATTTGGTTTTCAGAAAATGATATTCCATGATCCTCTATCCAGATTTCTTCACCATGGAGATCGACTCCATTGTATTGGAGGTCTATGCCCAATGCCTGCGATACCTTTCCCGGACCAATGCAGGTATTTTTTAGCAATTTGTTTTGCTTTCTCCTTTTCAGCATTTCAGTAATCCCTTCAAGGGGCTGAATGCCCCTAATCAATACAGCATGAGGGATTTCTTCCACGTTGGTTAATATATTGAATAAATGATGTATCCCGTAACATAAATACACATAGGATATCCCGCCTGGAGAATACATGATCTCAGTTCGTTTCGTCCTTCTCCCTTTGTATGCATGAGATGCCTTATCTGTAATCCCGGCATAGGCTTCGGTTTCGGTTATCATTCCTCCACACAAATGGTGATTGATATGAGTGTATATAATTTTCCCCAGCAGATTCCTGCTGATTTCAACCACATCTTCACGAAAATAGAATTCTCTATTTAGTTTTTTCAATAGACTTAACTGTTTGACAAGAAATTATTTAGTAAAGGTAAAAATTAATCATTAACTTAGCTTTTTAATTAATGAAGAAAATCAAAGGTAAACTGGTGGCATACTTTTAGCATAATTTGAGTCAAAGCAAGAAAATGACATCTAAGAAACTGATAATTACAAGTTTATTTATATCAACTGCTCTATTTACATTTGCGTTTCTGGGATCAGATATATTCGAAGAAATATCCCTGGCGCTAAAATCAGGAAACTGCAAAGAGGTTTCCCGCTACTTTGATTCAAGGGTTGAGCTAAAAATCGATGAAGTAGAAGACATTTACAGCAAAACCCAGGCAGAATTAATATTAAAGGACTTTTTTGAAAAGTCACCACCGGTTAATTTCGTCATTAAACATAAAAATTTCTCACCCAAAGGATTGCCCTATGTGATCGGGTATTTGCAAACCACCAGCGGCCGATACAGAACGTATATATTGTTTAAGGATATTGGAGGAAAACTTTATATTCGCGAACTGCAATTTGAGAAAGAATAATACGATTGTTTTGAAAGTTGATTTTATTGCTCAGGATCTATTTGACGCCTACCTGGAGAAAATAATTGATTTATCATTAAGTGAAGATATTGGAGAAGGCGATCATACTTCCATGTCCACTATTCCAGGTAATGCAAAAAGAAAAGCCGTTCTGTTA
Organism: Bacteroidota bacterium; assembly: GCA_016776505.1. Lineage (GTDB taxonomy): Bacteria > Bacteroidota > Bacteroidia > CAILMK01 > JAAYUY01 > JABINZ01. The sequence goes on along the minus strand of JADHTG010000001.1, from coordinate 34,169 downwards.
GTAAAGGATCATGGCATTATTGCAGGTGTCGATTTGGCAAAAATCATATTCAGCCGAGTGGATTCTGATGTCAGGATGGAGGTTTTAAAAAAGGATGGTGAAGAAGTCCTTGTTGGAGATTTTGTGTTTGAAGTGACGGGTCCGACCCAATCGATATTAACAGCGGAAAGATTAGTTCTCAACTTTATGCAACGATTAAGTGGCATTGCTACACAGACTAACCAATTGTCAAAGATTGTTAGTAATTATGGAGTCAGATTGTTGGATACAAGGAAAACTACACCGGGTTTGCGTTTGCTCGAAAAATGGGCTGTAAAATTAGGTGGAGGTCTAAACCATCGAATTGGCCTGTACGATATGATACTGATCAAGGACAACCACATTGATTATGCCGGAGGAGTGACCAAAGCTGTAGAGAGTGTGCAACGCTACCTGAAGCAAAATAACCTGGATTTAAAAATTGAGGTGGAACTTCGAACATTCAGTGATATCGAGGAAGCCTTACTGCTCCCCGCTATAGATAGAGTCCTTTTAGATAATTTTACTCCGGCTGATTTATCCAGGGCAGTTGATTTGATAAACGGTAAAATAGAAACAGAAGCATCGGGCGGTATTCACAGGGGGAATATAATTGAATATGCAAAAACCGGTGTGGATTTTATTTCTTCAGGAGCTTTAACGCATACTGTTCAGCCACTTGATTTGAGCCTCAAAATTACCTGAATCAAGCTTTGGCAATAAATTGGATATTAGATATATAGAATGTGATGTTATTACCAGTACAATCCATATATAAAACTATCATTATAAGTGTAGTAGCTTTCATGATGTCTGCATCATTTCAGCTGCTTGCTCAAGCAGAAAAAGTATTCACTTCTACAAAAGACCGAAAAGCATATGAGTTATATACTCAGTCGTATGATTATATGTTTAAAAAAGAATATGGGAATGCGGCCATATTACTGACTAAAGCGATTGAGCGTGATCCAAATTATATAGATGCATATATGCGCCTGTCCAGCATATACTACAGGCAGAAAAAACTGGAAAAGGAAAAGGCCATGTATGAAAAAGTCATTGAAATTGAACCTGGCTATCCATTCGTATACTTCAATTATGGTGCTTTATTAATGCGTGATCTCAACTATGAAAAAGCGATAATTCAGTTTCAAACTTTTCAGAAGTTCGGAGTGATTTCGGAAAAATTTTATAAAAAAGCGGATAAAAATCTACGTATCTGTATATTCCGGGATTCATCCATAAAAAATCCTGTAGCATTCAATCCTGTCAATATCGGTCCTGGCGTAAATACTGATCTGAATGAATACTGGCCCTCACTTACTGCCGACCAGGAAACATTTTATTTTACTCGTATGCTGGATCAGAATCCCCAGGCCAAAAATTCCATGTTTCGCTTTAATGAAGATATTTATGTGTCAAAAAACAAGAATAACGAGTGGTCGCAGGCGATACATCTTCCGGGAAACATCAATACTTCAAACATGAATGAAGGAGCTATCGCAATTTCTCCTGATGGCAGGTATTTACTTTATACCATTTGCTCTGAGGATGAAAATGTGGTTTATGGTGCCTGTGATATTTTCCTTTCAGTTTACAAAAACGGAAGCTGGCAAAAAGGAACGAATTTAGGACCACCCATTAACACGATTCATAAAGAAACACAACCATCCATTTCATTCGATGGGAAAACATTGTATTTCAGCTCTACCCGTCCCGGGGGCTATGGAGGACTGGATATTTGGAAAAGCGTTAAAAAAAGTGATGGAAGCTGGGGAATACCGGTTAATTTAGGAGCCCATGTCAATTCGAAATTGAACGAAGAAGCTCCTTTTATTCATCCCGATGACAAAACACTTTATTTTTCCACCAAGGGAGGAATCGGCATGGGACAGGGTGATATATTCATGGTAAGAAAAGATGGGAAGGGAAATTTTAGCAAGAGAAAAAACCTGGGTTATCCCATTAATACAGAACACAGCGAGTTCAGTCTTTTTGTCAACAGTATGGGTGAGCTTGCTTTTTTTGCTTCAAGACGTGACACGAGCCAGGAAAGCCTTGATATCTATTCATTTGAAATACCTCTTCATTTGCGACCTGAAGCGGTCTGCTATCTGAAAGGAATAATATTCGATAAATTTTCAAATGCCAGGTTGGATGCTGTATTTAGTGTGATCGATATTGAGACAGGAATTACCATTTACCAGTCTACTTCGGATGCCAAAACAGGAGCCTATTTAACCGCTTTGCCTGCCGACAAAAACTACCTCATCAATGTTTCCCGAAAAGGCTATTTGTTTTATTCTGATTATTTACCCATTAAGGGGATCACATCATCCGCTTTCATAAAAGACATCCCTTTGAACCCGATAAAAGTGGGTGCGAAAATAGTTCTTAACAATATCTTCTTTGAATTTGATAAATCAACTATTGAAACTGAGTCTGAAGTGGAGCTTAAAATTCTCATCTCCTTTATGACTGATTATCCAAATCTTAAGATCGAAATCGGGGGACACACAGATAATAAAGGGGCCGATGAGTACAATATGAATTTATCAAATGAAAGAGCTAAAGCTGTTTTTAGTTACCTGCTAAATAATGGAATTGATGCCGGCAGATTATCCTTTAAAGGTTATGGTGAAACCGAACCGGTAGACAGCAATGAGACCGAAGATGGTAGAGCGAAAAACAGGCGCACCGAATTTAAAATTACAGGGATTTAGATTTTTTGTTCGCATTTACAAATTTTACATTCTTCCTTAATCCTTCATATTTTGCCCTGCGAATCGGACTCCCGTTAAAATACTTTTCAAAATCAGTTTCCGAAAGGCTTTCCCAATCTTCCGAAGTCGCTTGTTTAATGAAATCTGAGATCCTGAACTTTGCTTCTGTCGTAACAGCTGCTTTTCGGTTCCAGGGACAAACTTCCTGGCAAATGTCACATCCAAAAATCCATTTATCATTTTCCTTTGAAAACCCCAGTTTTTCAGAATCTTCAATGGTCTGGTATGAAATACACTGGCTGGCATCCAAATGGTAAGGTTTTGTCATATCCAGGGCATCTGTCGGACAGGCTCTCAGGCAGGCGGTACAACGTTCGCAATAATCTTTGATCTCCTCGTCATATGCCAGTTCCAGATCGACCAGGATTTCTCCGATAAAAGTATATGAGCCAATTTCAGGATGGATTAACATGCTGTTTTTGCCGATCCATCCCACACCTGATTTTTGTGCCCATCTGCGTTCCAGGAGCGGTGCTGAATCAACGAATATCCTGGCATTTGTTTCTCCTGCTGTTGCTTCAATTTCCCTCAAAAGTTGTTTGAGTTTTTTCCTGATTATTTTATGATAATCCTTCCCATAGGCGTATTTGGAAATCTTATATGAGGAATGTGTGTTTTGAAATTCCTGAGGATAATAATTGTAAAGAAGTGAAAGGATGCTTTTTGTGCCCGGATGGAGTTTTCGCGGATCCAGTCTTTTATCTATATTCTTTTCCAGATAGCTCATGTTTCCCTGTTTATTACAGGCTATCCAGTCCTTGTAAAACAATGAATCCTCTTTTAGAAATTCAGCTTTTGAAATACCGCAAGCCGAAAATCCCAGGTCGAGAGCTTTGTTTTTTATGACTTCAGATAGTTTTTTTGCGTGCAGCATTGAAATAATTGAAATTAGATTTAATTGATTCACAGCGATCAAATCAAAAGCAAAACTAAATAACAAATCTCAAAAGGAAAATCACAAAAAGTTTAAACATCAAACAAAGACGGGTTCAATCCATGGGGTTTAATGCCCAGGTGTTTATAAGTTTTAAGTGTAGCTTCACGTCCGCGGGGAGTTCTTTTTAAATAACCTTCTTTGATCAGGTAAGGTTCATACACTTCCTCGATTGTTTCTGATTCTTCTCCTACAGAGGTGGCAATGGTGTTTAATCCAACAGGCCCGCCATTGAACTTTTCAATGATAGATTTCAGAATTTTATTATCCATTTCATCCAGGCCGTTTTCATCTACATTAAGAGCTTTTAGTCCATATTTAGTAATGTTAATTTCAATTTTTCCATCCGACTTTATCTGTGCAAAATCCCTGACTCTTCTTAAAAGTGCATTTGAAATTCTGGGGGTTCCTCGGCTTCGCCTGGCAATTTCAAATGCAGCGTCATCATCTATTTCAATTTTTAAAATGCCGGCACTGCGTTCCACTATGCTAGTAAGTTCTTCTGCATTATAGTATTCGAGCCTGGCAGAAATACCAAAGCGGGCTCTTAATGGAGCAGTCAGTAAGCCTGAACGTGTTGTTGCACCAACTAAAGTAAATGGATTCAAATTCAGTTCCACCGAACGTGCATTAGGTCCCTGATCGATCATGATATCAATCTTATAATCTTCCATGGCAGAATATAGATATTCTTCAACTAATGGACTTAACCGATGAATTTCATCGATAAAAAGGATATCATCTTTTTCAAGATTGGTCAGTAATCCGGCCAGGTTTGCGGGTTTATCAAGCACCGGTCCGGAGGAGGTTTTAATACCTACATTCATTTCTTCGGAAAGTATATACGATAAAGTTGTTTTACCCAAACCCGGAGGCCCATGCAGTAAAACATGATCCAGGGCATCTCCTCTTTGTTTTGCTGCCTGGACAAATATTTTGAGATTATCCAGTAATTGCAGCTGACCAACAAAATCCTTGAACTCTTTTGGCCGAAGCTCTTTTTCAACTTCTTTCTCAATCTCTGTCAATGCATCAAATGGCCTTTTTAATTCTTCGTTATTGGTCACTACAGTTTTATTAATGGATATCAAATTTCACTAAAATTACAAACAATAATAATTAATCTCTAATTTTGGTTAAACAGTCAAATGATATGCAAAGATTTATACAAATACAGACTGATCAACACAATGGTCTATATGATATAACGAAATTCGTTGAGCAGATCGTAGCAGAAAGCCAAATTCAATCTGGACAGGTTCATGTATATGTTCAGGGTGCAACAGCGGCTATTATGATACAGGAAAATTGGGATGATTCTGTACAGATGGATGTAATTCATCTTCTTCAAAAATTGATTCCGAAGGGAATCTGGTTGCACGACAAGCAGGATGGAAATGGGGATGCACACTTAAAAGCTGGCCTCGTGGGTCCGTCAGAAACTATTCCGATCATTAAAGGAAAAATGGGTTTATCGACCTGGCAGAATATCTTTTTATGTGAATTTGATGGTCCAAGGCAAAACAGAAGCGTAGTGGTGAATGTAATGAATTGTTAAAACTGGCTTTGCCGGTTTTATAAGAAACTAATTCAACGAAATGGCCGTCTGGGATATGCGGGCATTCAGGTTGAAAGCCAGTTCAATGATTTCCATGTTCATGTATTTTGTCAGGGGGAGGCTGCTCAGAACAGTTACCACACTATTCTCATTACTGGCTGGAATGGTGGCCCACAGGGTTGAACGATCAAGCGAAAGCGAATAAGAGGTAATCAATCCTTTTGTCAGAAGGCGATCCACCTTTTTACGATGCTCCGGTATCTGGCGAAGAAATTCCTCCGTTAATAATTGCGGCAATTTCATTATAACCATGTATTCTTTCATGCTTATTTAGAATCAGTCTTTCTAACTAAAACAAGTATGCTGCCAAAAAAATAGGGGAGGCCATAAATGACAGTTCCGATCGGATGAGTTTCCTTACTTCACTGAATGGATGTATGAACTGTTTTTTATTTGTTAAAAATCATTATCCGTATTTTGGATAAATGCTGGTATCATCCCAACAGAACACCCCTGCATACAAACACTGGAAAGAAGTCGACATATAAGACTGGATAATTGAATTTCCATACACACATAAATGCAATTAAATAGCGATTGAATCAATTGCCAGAGAAATTATAACCAGGAGCAAATACACATTGATAACCATGAAATAGCGAAAAATGTGAAATGTTTTTTTCCTGCTCATAAGTAAACCTGAAAAGATCAGTATCAGTAAAAGGGAAATAACTAAAATACTGATTTTGGCAAAAGCAGTATAGGTCACTTCAAAAAATGGAATAAAAAGACAGGACAGGGCAGTGGCAAATGTCCACATAAAAGTGATTCTTTTTAGTTGCTTTTCGGAATAAATATGAGTCAGGGACGGGAATCCTGCAGATTCATATTCTTTGCCATACTGCATGAGCAGCAACCAAAAATGAGGTATTTGCCAGATGAAGAAGAAAAAAGCAAGGATTAACAGCTTTGGATCAAATACGTAACCTCCAGCTGCAACCCAGCCTACCATTGGGGGAAGTGCTCCAATCAATGAACCGGGAATAACTGCGAATGCAGTTTTGCGTTTTAAAGGGGTATAGATCACATTGTACCAAAACAGGGCCAGTAAAGCCAAAACCAATGCAGTGAAGTTCGATGTGAAAAGAATAATCAAAGAGCCGGTAACAGTTAAGAATAAAATAAACAATTGGGCATTGAATTCAGAAATTTTGCCTGATGGGATGGGGCGATTTTTAGTCCTCTCCATTTTTGCATCCAGTTTTCTTTCCTGGAACTGGTTTAAAGCCGCTGATCCACAGGCAATAAGAAATAATCCGAATGTGGGTAATATTAAATGCCATGAAAAGCCTCCACGAGCCAGGACATAACCCGCAATAGTAGTAAGAGCAACTGCTATGGTAATTCTGACTTTGGCTAATTCCAAGTATGATTTAAACTTCAAACTTATTCATTTAGCGACTTGATAAAATCAATGACTTCAGCCATCTCTTCTTCAGTCAGTTTGTCTTTGTAGGAAATCATTAATCCCTTATTATATCCTTCCACTACATCTGCATTGGGCTCATAAATTGACCTCTTTATATACTCATCATCAGCAAGGAGAATGCGTGTTTTACCGTCAGTTTCAACTGTAATGCTTCTGCCATACAGGCCTTTGAAAGAAGGACCGACAATTTTACTTCCATCAAGTGAATGACAGGCAATACATGCATTTTTTTTGATCACCTGAAGTCCTATGTGTTCTGCATCTGCTGATGCTGATTCATCCCTGTTATACCATTCTATGTATTCATTTTCAGAAACAACACGAACCACTCCAAGCATATAAGAGTGGCGGGTACCACAGTATTCTGCACATAAAATATCGTAGTCTCCTAATTCATTCGCCTGGAACCACATCCAATTGTTTTTACCAGGAACCACATCCTCCTTAATTCTAAATGCCGGAACATAGAAACTGTGAAGAACATCCGGTGAATACAGGTTTAATTTAATGGCTTTACCAATGGGTACGACTAATAAATTGGTCGATTTCTTCCCATTATCATAATCAAATAACCAGGTCCACATCATACCTGTCACCTTGATATTAATGGCATCAGCTGGAACCTGTCGGGATGGTAAATATCCTTTATAACCAACCCAAAACATGACCAGTACTAATAAGGTAGGGATTATTATCCAGGTTAATTCCAATTTTTTATTATCCTTTACATCAACAGGTTTTGGATGTCTTTTTTTGCTATATTTTAGTGCGAAATAGATTAAGAAAAAGGTGATGCCTATCAGAAAAACCAGGCACATTCCGAAGATCACAACAAATGCAGTATCAACTCCTTGTGTAAAATTTGAAACATTGGTAAACATAGCTTCTATTTATCTGAATGAATAGTCAACAAAGGTTAATAAAATGAAGGTTATAAAAACCAGCATGCTAATGCCAAGCATGATGGCCAGAATTTTACTTTCAAACTTAAGATGCATGAAATAAACCACTACTAAAGTCGATTTTACTGTTGCTATTGAAAGTGCCGTGAATACAACTAAATGTTTCAAATCTACATAGGTTATCCCAACTGTTACCACCGTCAAAATCAGTAATGCGATCCAAACCCAAATATGATTTGCATATGACACTATGTGAGGTTTTTTATGTTCCATACTGATTTCTATTTAATGAGATAAAACAATGGGAAAAGGAATATCCAAATCAAGTCGACTAAATGCCAGTAAAGACCTCCATTCTCATGAAAAACAAAATTGTCGTATGTAACCCGGCCCTGGCGAATTCGTGTAATAACAAACAGGAGCAATACTGAACCAACCAATACATGAAGACCGTGCAAACCAGTCATGAAATAATATAAGAAGAAAAACAATTTTTCTCCAGGCTCTATGGTATTGTAATGTTCCTGTCCGGGGAACAATCCATGTTCAATTTTGGCTCCCCATTCAAAATATTTGTTGACCATAAAAACCAGTGCAAATACGATGGTAAGCCATATTAAGCCAATCGCTAGTTTGGGCTTGTTTTTCTGAATGGCTGTTATGGATAAAGCTACCGTTAAGCTGCTTGTAATTAAAACAACAGTATTTATTGTGCCTATTAGCACGTTCAATTCTTCACCCGCATGTGCAAATGCCTGAGGATTTTTATAGCGATAAATAGAGTAAACTAAAAAGAGTCCGCCAAACAACAAAAGTTCAGTAAACAGGAAAATCCACATTCCCATTTTGGAGGCCTCATCATCTCTGTGTAAAGTCATTGTTTAGATTTTAGCTTTTGTAGTTGTATGGAGCCTCTTTCACCGTGGGTATTTCATCAAAATTCTCCAGGCTTGGTGGTGAATCAGTTTGCCATTCCAGGGTCAATCCCTTCCATGGATTTTTGTCTGCTTTTTTCCCTTTCCTTGCACCTATAAAAAGGTTAATAATCATTAACAACAGACCGGTAATTAGAATCCAGGAGCCCACGGTTGAAATGAAGTTTTCAATTTGAAATCGGGGTAAAAGATTGTAATACCTTCTTGGCATGCCTCTAAAGCCGGCAATAAACATGGGGAAATAAAGTAACATAAATCCTGTGATCATAATCCAAAATGCAGTTGTAGCTCTCCTGATGTTATACATTTTTCCATAAATTTTAGGAAACCAGTAATGCAAGGCAGCAATGAAGGCAAAACCGGTTCCTCCAAACATCACAAAATGAAAGTGTGCTACCACAAAATAAGTGTCATGCAAGTGAATATCCGTAGCCAGTGCACCTAAAACCAATCCGGTAAGTCCGCCTATGGTAAACAGAAAAATAAATCCCATAGCAAAAAGCATGGGAGGTTGTAAATCGATAGCACCTTTATACATGGTTGCAATCCAGTTGAATACTTTGATCGCGCTCGGAATAGCTACTAAGAATGTAAGAAGTGAAAATACGATTCTTGCGGGACCACTCATGCCCGAGGTGAACATATGATGTCCCCAGACAAAATAGCCAATGAATGCAATGGCCAAACTCGAGTAGGCAATAGCATTATAACCATAAATTCTTCTGCGGCTGAATACCGGTATGATCTCAGAGATGATACCCATTCCGGGTAATATCATTATGTAAACAGCAGGATGGGAATAGATCCAGAATAAATGTTGATAGAGCACCGGATCTCCCCCTAAAGCAGGATCAAACAGTCCGATTCCAAAAAATCTTTCAGCAATGATCATTAATAAGGTGATGCCAATTATGGGCGTTGCCAACACCTGTATCCAGGCTGTAGCGTAAGTACTCCATGCGAATAAGGGCATTTTAAACCAGGTCATTCCGGGAGCTCTCATTCTATGTATGGTGGTCAGAAAATTTAAACCGGTGAGTATAGATGAAAAGCCTAAAATAAATGCTGCCAAAACGGATAAGGAAACATTGGTACCCGTTTTTACACTATAAGGCGCATAAAAGGTCCAGCCGGTATCGGCTGCTCCATCTCCAATAACCAGTGTGGACAGTGCAAACAATGCACCTAACACGTATAAATAGTACGAAAAAAGATTAAGTCTTGGGAATGCCACATCTTTAGCTCCTAAAACTAAAGGCAACACGAAATTTCCGAAAATAGCTGGAATTCCTGGAATGATAAACAGGAAAATCATGATCACTCCATGCAAGGTAAAAAGCTTGTTGTAGGTTTCAGGCTCCATGAATTGCTTGCCTGGTTTGATCAGCTCTAAACGCATAAGAAATCCTAGAGTTACGGCCACCAGGAAAAATATCATAATGGAATACAGGTACATCAGGCCAATGCGCTTGTGATCAGTTGACAGCAACCAGGCCCATATGCCTTTATGTCCTTGTTTATCCTGATAAAAATTGAGATGCTCTTTTTGTACTAGATCAGTCATCTGTTATCTAATTTTCTGTTTGTGGTTTTTTACGTTTGAAAACTAAAACAAGGAAAAATATGACAGCAAATAAAATGACCGCTGTGGCAGCAATTTTTGTGATGTTGAATACATATTTTTTCCCATCCGGGTCATAGCTGAAACAGTAATCCAAAACCTTGCTGATTGTTGGGGAGGATCTTCCTTCTGATGCTTCCATCACAGCCATTTTCAAATCGAATTGATTGAATTTAGTTCCATACAGATAACGAGTTATCTTCCCTTCAGGACTTAACACTATCAGGGTTCCTGCATGAATAAAATCTTTTCCTTCCCGTTTGAATTTAAATCCTACAGCATTTGTTAAACTATAGATGTTAACACTATCTCCAGTAAACCATTTCCAGGAATCTTCATCCACTTCTCTTGAAATTTGTTTCAAATAATTAACCCGTTTACTTTTCGCCAAACTGGGGGTTTCCGAATAATTAAAACTTATAGTAAAAACCTGGTAATCAACACCTAGTTCAATATCAGCCCAATCAATCACTTCAGCAACACCATCCAATAAAGGACTGCATATTCCAGGACAGGTAAAGTAAACAAGGGATAAAACAGTTGGTTTATCTATCAGGGAACTTAGGTTTACAAGATTTGAATCTATATCGTAAAATTGCAAATTATTTGGGATATATTGATCTAGATGCTCGTAAATGCCAATTTCCTGGAGTTCTTTTTCCTGTGAATAATTTTCAATAGATAATATGAATAAAAAAAACAATAAGAACAGAGTCTTTTTCATGATCATTAATTGTGTTTCTGTAAAATTATTCTACATATGAACTCCTTGCTGCCTCTACATCAGCAATACTCACAGTGCCGCCATCATTTCCCCATGAATTCAACACATAGTTTACGACATCAGCCACTTCCTGGTCTGTTAGTCCAATATCTTTTACTGTTGCGGACATCACACCTCCGGGGTATTCAATACCATTTACCACGATAGGATCTTTTGATCCGTAAATCGTTTGCACAATTGCCCGGTTAATGTCAGCCAATAAATAATCTGCACCAGCTAATGGAGGAAATGCAGATGGTATTCCCTCTCCGTTCATTTGATGACAGGTGTGACACAAACCTTTTCCATTATAAATGGCTTCTCCAGCAGAAAAATCCGACACATTCTCAGTAGGAACAACTTCATCTTCAACAACTACTGGCTCCTCGCTAACGGTGGTTTCAGTTTCTTCAGATCCGCCACCACAAGAGATGAGAGAGAAGGTGGCTGTGATTGATGCAATAAACAGCACATTAAGCTTGTTTTTAATCATTTTATAAAAATTTAAAGGGTTATTAAACGAAGCAAAGATACAATTTTATTGATATGGATATTGTATCAAAATTATAAAGATTCTAAATAAACTATAGGTTCTAAATGGATCATATCCATAATGGATCAAGCAGTTAGTTTGTATTCAATCAACACGCTAATTATTGTTTTAAAGCCAGCTCCATATGTAAATTAAAACGGGTAAAATGAATACAGCATCTCCATAAATCCTATAACGTTCTTTTAATTGAAATAACAAGCAGGTTAATCCAGGCCAGGATAATGAATGATACTAAAAGAAAAGCTTGGGCTGTATTTAATCTGAAGCCAGTTAAAAATATAGGACAGCCCCAAATTCCATAGGTGTAAATAATGGCAATTATCAATTCCTTAAATAAAAAATTATTTCTTTTTCTTTTGAAAAATTCAATTATAGCCAGGTACATGCTGATTATTAAGCCTCCAATAATCCCGAACAGAATGATCTCCTTTTGAAGGAAAATAAGTGCAGATATAAAAGCAATTGCTATTAAAAGCACAAGTATAATTCCTAATGGACGAGAATTCAAATAATGGTAGTAATGCCGTAAAGTAAATGCCTCATTTTTTAATTTTAGTCCATCAATCATGTGGTCCATTGTATATACAATAAACACTACGACTGGCAGTATCAGCCAGTAAACGATCCCTGTTTTAACCTCAAAAATGATGAAAGCAGCGCTTGCACCTGCCAGCGCGCCTAAAACGACATCCAGACTTAAAATTCGCAGTTTGCCGGGAAGACGGAGTTTCCTGATATCTGATTCGGTTATTTTTTGAAGCGACATGAAACAGACTGATTTATCCTCTATTTTATATTTTGAAAATCCGTTTGGGATCTTTCAAGGGATCTCCAAATCATATCTGGACAAAAGTCAATTTAGAAACCCTATTCCTAATGCATGGAGTGATGAAGGCTTTCTTCCAGGTAGGGATGATTTTTGGGGGTGAGATCTCTTTTTGACAAACTGCTGGCAATGAGGTAAATGAACAGACCTGTAAATCCCAAAAATGTACCTATATCTGTAATCCCAATTTTAAACTTGCCAACAGCTCCCGGCATGATCTGCAAATACAAATCAATCCACTGTCCAATTATCAGGAATACGATGACAAAAGCCAGTATTGATTTTCTTCGAGCAAAATAATTGGACAACAATACAACAAAAGGCACCAACCAATTGATTGCAATGTTTCCATAAAACAATATTTTCCACGGGAAGGCGAGGCGCTTGACGAAATAGATGGTTTCTTCCGGAATATTGGCGTACCAAATCAGGAGGTATTCTGCAAACCAAAAATAACCCCAAACGATACTTAAAATGAATATATATTTTGACAGATCAGCCCAGTGGGCATTGGTGATAAAGGGAAAATAGCCGTAAGAATGAAGGATAATGATTATTAAAGTAATAATGGCAGCACCATGAAAGAAAGCTGCGATAAAATTTTTCAGGGAAAAAATAGTGCTGTACCAATGGGGTTCCAAAGACATGATCCAGTCAAATGAAGCAAGTGAAAATGTGAGGGCCAGGGAGAATATATACACTTTGGATACAAATTCACTTTTCTTAAAATAGGTCATCCCTCCCTCAAGATCTTCTTTTTTGCTGTATTTTAATAATAATTGGGTGAGGACAATCCAAACCGCAAAATAAAATATCATCCTGATTATAAAAAACGGAAGATTCAGATAAGGTTCTTTATGAGCTAATATAGGATCTGTGGCAATAATTTCATGATGTGTCCAGTGATATAAGGATTTGGTTCCGAACAACAACACAAACATGATAATGGCAGCCACAGGAATATAAGGGATGAATGATTCCGAGATTCTTTTAAATGCAGCTGACCAGCCTGACTGAGTGATGTATTGCAATGCCATGAAAAAGCTGGCACCAATGGCCAGGGACAAAAAGTAATAATTGTTCAATAAAAGATCAGCCCATGCTTTTTCAGGAGAAGAAATAAAACCGATTGCTATGGAAATGACTCCAATAGCCATTAAAGCAATGCAAACGATCTTAAATGATTTTGAAAATGAATACTTTTTCTCCATAGGGATTAATTAACTTTTTCAGAAAAATTGTTTCGCATGTAAAGGATGATTTTCCAACGATCTTCCACTTTTATCTGGGATCCGTGAGCACCCATCAAATTGGAAAGCGATCCCATCGTAATAATGTGAAAAATTTCTCCTTCCGGTTTATTTACTATTCTGTCTGATACCAATGAGGTAGGCTGAACAGGAAATTTTTTGCTGGTATAAAGTTCACCATCTCCTTTTCCCTGTTCACCATGACATACAGCACAAAAAATCTCGTAGCCGTCTTTTCCCCTCGATAAGTTGGCCTCATTTTTCAACAGTGGATTGATCAAATCGATGCCTGCCTGGACCTGTCCTTCGTATGTTTTAGGATATTGATATGGAATATGACCGCGTGGAATAGAGCCAATTGCCGGATCCTGCATAGATTTACCATCTTTAAAAAAGGGATTGACTGAATAAGGTTCATAGGCTTCTGAATAGGCCATATCCGGGAAATAGGCATAACCAGGGTTGTTTCTGTCACGGTCGCATGAGCTTAATACAATTAAAATGAATGCTGCTGCTGCTAATGCCTTAAACGTGATTCTATTAGAAAAATATGTTTTAAAGATCATAATTGTAATTTTTTAATGGGCCTACTTTTCCGTAATCTCAATGGCTCCATTGTTTTTTAATAAGGTGTTAATCGATTCCAGATCGTTTTTGGATAACTTTTCATCTTTTTGGATTACAATCAGGTATTTATCATCAGTCACACCAGGATGAAGGATTTCCGGTTTCACACCAGGGTATTTTTTTTCGCGTACAAAGAAAGTAATGATCGTAAATAAACACCCAATATTGATAATCATTACAAACAGGATGACCACGAAAGACAACGTATTTTGAGGCTTTCCACCGAAGACCAAAGGATAATTTACTACTGAAGTCCAGTACAAAAATGCAAATGTAGCCAGCATGCCGAATGTAGAATATAAAAAGGCAGCTAATGGCAATCTTGTTTTGATTTTCAATGCTTCGAATACTTCATGAATAGGATAAGGGGAATAAACATCATTAATGGTGAAACCTTTCTCCTGTATTTGACGAATGGACGACATAAGCATCCCTTCATCATCATATACCCCGATTATCATTTTATTTGTCATGATTTAATATCATTTTATTAACTCGTTTCCTTATTAATTGCTTTTAGTTCACTCATGGCCATCATAGGAATGTAGCGAAGAAACAGGAGAACTCCCAGGCAGAATATCCCAATAGTTCCAAGGTATGTTCCGACTTCAACGATTGTAGGTTTATAAGTGGCCCAGTTAGATGGCATGTAATCTTTAGTTAGCGAGGTGACTATAATCACATATCTTTCAAACCACATCCCGATGTTTATAATGATAGAAATGATAAATACCATGGCAATGCTGGACCTGATTTTTTTGAACCAAAAAAGTTGTGGAATGATAGCATTGCAACTGACCATGGTCCAAAAAGCTTTTGTATGACTACCTGTAATCCGGTTGTGGAAGAAGGTATAAATTTCACCCTCAGAACCAGAATACCAGGCAATAAAAATTTCCGTTGAATAGGCCGTTCCCATGATCAGGCTTATAAAAACCAGGATTTTAGCAATTGCATTCAAATGTGAATCTGTGACATAATCCTGGAACTTGTAAATTCTCCTCACGATTATCATCAACGTTAAAACCATGGCGAAACCAGAAAAGATAGCTCCAATAACAAAATAAGGAGGAAATACAGTAGTGTGCCAACCAGCCATCACCGAGGTGGCAAAATCCATGGAAACTATGGAATGGACTGCAATGACTAAAGGTGCAGTGAGACCTCCTAAAATTAAAGCTGTTGTTTCAAACCGGAGCCAGGATCTTGCATTTCCTATCCAACCTAAACTGAAGAATCCATAAAGTGCTTTTTTGATCCTTGATTTTGTTTTGTCCCTTATGGTTGCAAAATCAGGAATCATTCCGATATACCAGAATGTAGCTGAGGCCATAAGATAAGTACTGATAGCCACTACATCCCAGAACAGAGGGGAATTGAAATTGACCCAGAGAGGTCCCCTTGTATTTGGATAAGGAAAAATGAAAAAAGCAAGCCACACTCTGCCCATATGCAACAAGGGGAAAACTCCTGCGCAAATTACAGCAAAAACGGTCATGGCTTCGGCAGCCCGGTTGATGGATGTTCTCCATTTTTGACGCAGGATCAACAGAAATATCGAAAAGGCTGTTCCTGCATGACCAATGCCGATCCACCAGACAAAGTTGATAATTCCCCAGCCCCAGGCAACCGAATTATTTAATCCCCATCTCCCGATT
Source organism: Bacteroidota bacterium (assembly GCA_016776505.1). Taxonomy (GTDB): domain Bacteria; phylum Bacteroidota; class Bacteroidia; order CAILMK01; family JAAYUY01; genus JABINZ01. The sequence goes on along the minus strand of JADHTG010000001.1, from coordinate 18,252 downwards.
CCCTGTGAAATGGTGATATAAATTGCCCAAATTCCCATGGCCAAAGCCAGGGTGCTGATCGTCATGGCAATATACCACCATCTGGGTGTTTTCCCTTCTATTGGTCTTATGATATCGTCCGTAATTTGACGATAGGATTTATTCCCTTTAATTAAAACTCCCCTTATTTTGGTTTTATACATTTTCTTATTTCTAAACGGTTAGATTTTTTTTATTCCTGATTTTAGTTAAATAAGCTACTGAAGATAATGTATGAAGTGCTTCAAGCAAATGATAGCTCCTGGGATCTTTAAACAATTTTGAAACCTGGCTGTTTTTATCATTTAAATCCCCGAAAACAATGGCATTGGAGGGACAGGTCTGGGCACATGCAGTCTTGATCTCTCCGTCTTTAAGAGTCCTGTTTTCTTTTTTGGCATTCAGTTTCTTCTCCTGGATTCGTTGTAAACAAAATGTGCATTTTTCAACAATCCCCCTGGATCTGACAGTGACATCCGGATTTAAAGCCATTTTTTCCACATCATTATTCAGGTTGTATTCGAAGTTTTTGCTGTCCGAATAATCATACCAATTGAATCTTCTGACCCTGTAAGGACAGTTGTTCATGCAATACCTGGTTCCAATGCAGCGGTTATAGGTCATTTGATTAAGCCCTTCATCGCTGTGTGAAGTGGCTGCTACCGGACAGACATTCTCACATGGAGCATTATCGCAATGCTGGCACATAACTGGTTGGTGAACTACAGCTGGACGGTCCTCTTCACCTTCAAAATACCTGTCGATCCTGATCCAATGCATGATCCTACGGTTCCTTACCTCTTCTTTACCGATAACAGCTACATTGTTTTCTACCTGGCAGGCCAGTACACAATTGCCGCAACCGCTACATTTGTTCAGGTCAATCGCCAGGGCCCAGTGATGTCCTTTATAATCCGGTTTTTTATATAATGTGACAGCTTCTTCTTCTGCTTTTTCATGCTCTTCATTGCCAGATGAAGGATTTTTAAGGTAATCGGAAAGAGTTGCTTCGCGGATCAATCCCCTTCCTTCCATACTGTGATGGGATTGAGTAAGTGCCAGAGGATAGGTCTTTTTTGTTTTTGTTAATTGAATGTTCGTTACAGAATATTGTCTGAGATCATCAACAAATTCAGTAAATCCAAAACTATTTTGACCGATATTTTTGGCTACTCTTCCAGCTACTGTTCTTCCGTAGCCCATGGCTATTGCAATGGTCCCTTCAGGTTGACCTACCTGGACAATAACGGGCAATTCAATCTGGTCATTAATTATTACTACATCCTCATTTTCAATCCCTTGCGCCTTTGCATATTTTGGAGAAACCGCTACGTAATTATCCCAGGTTACCTTTGAAATAGCATCAGGCAATTCCTGGAGCCATGGATTATTGGCGTGTTTTCCGTTGCCAATTGCAATCGTTTCGTAAATGATGAGTTCAAGTCCTTCATGAGTTGCTTTCGAATGACTTTTCACTAATTCATCAAAATAAGTTGTAACATCCAGCTTGAAATCAGGATGAGCCTGACTTTCTTCCTTTAGTTCCAGTACTCCATTTTGAAGACAGTGGTTCCAGAAAGTACGAAACACGGGATATTTATCTTGTTTGTTAAATAGATTTTCTTTCCAGTAATTTTGAATGTAGCTATAATAATCGCTATCTGAATCTATCCAGGAAAGGAAGCTATCCTGCGCACAGCGGGTATTGTAAAGTTTATTTATGGCAGGTTGGGCCAGGCTGAAGTATCCTTCTTTAGGCTCAGCATCATTCCAGGATTCCAGGAAGTTATTATCAGGACAAACATATTTACAGGCATCGGATGTTTCGTCAGCTGTTTCTGCAAGGGAGATGGTCAGGCCGACTTGACTCAATCCATTCTTGAAATTCTCCACATCAGGAAAATCATAAAGAGGATTTGTATTATAAAAGATCAATCCATCCACATCACCATCATTCATGCGTTTTACAACATCCAGGACATCCTTATCATGGGCCTGTTTTACTAGTACTGCATGGTTGATATGAATGGTGTTCTCATAATTGTTCAACAGGCTGTTTATGGCGTTCACAATAACCTGAACAGGAATGCTATTTGTACCGGAGACAACCAGGGACTTTCCTTTGTTTTCCCAAAGTTCCTCAGCAAGCTGGGATACATCAAGCGAAGATGCTTTCACCTTGTAGGTCGGTGAATTAATTTTAACAGCCAGTGCATTATATAAATTCAGCAACAGGATGGCCTCTTCAGAGGGCTTAATGGCATATCTTTCATCGGCATTACTTCCAGTGAGTGACATGATGGATTCAAACTGAATATGCCTGGAAATGCTGGTTTCTCCATTGGTCAGATCACGTCTTTGAGAATATTGTTTTGTAAATTCTACCGGCATGATCCAGGTTCCAAGAAAATCTGCATTAAAACCCACAATTAATTGTGCCTGATCGAACTTGTATTCCGGAATGACTGCCCTGTCAAATGATAATTTATTGGCACTTAATATGGCTGAAGAAGAAACAGCATCATAGTAAATAATTTCTGTGCCAGGATATTTCTCTTTAAAATCACCGAATAATTGTTTTGTAGACGGGCTGATAACAGTAGAAGCCAGGATAATTAAATTTCCCTCTTTCGTACTTATATTATTCAGTTCCTTTTTAATGTCGGAATCAATTTGCTCCCAGCTTGTTTTTGCTTTATCAATCAGAGGATCAGTATACCTGGCGGTATCATAAAGGTTAAGAACGGATGCCTGTATTTTAGGCATGGTTCCTCCCCTGGAAATCCCCGAAAGTTCATTTCCCTCAATCTTAATCGGCCTGCCTTCCCGGGTTTTAACTAATATACTGCAATAGTCGTTTCCGTCAAAATAGGTTGAGGCATAATAATTTGCAATCCCCGGAGTAATTTCTTCTGGTTGAATTAAATATGGAATAGCTTTCCTGACAGGTGTTTCACAACTTGATAGAATAGCCGCTGAAACCGCAGTATAGCCGCAAATTTTCAGAAAATCTCTTCTGGTCGATCGGAGTTTTACATCTTCAGAAGACAAACCCACTATGGAAAATTCAGGTTCAATTTCCTTCTGTTTTGTTTCAACGATTCTTAAGTTTTTTTCGTCTATACTTTTCCAGTAATCTTTCATTTAATTCCAAATTAAAAAATTGCTAAACACATTAATTATGACAAGCTTGGCAATTATTACCTCCTACCTGATCGACTGTCACTTTTGAAATTTTACCTGATTTAATATCATCATGAAGCTTCATAAAGCTTGTATAATATTCATTTGATTTAAATTGCACTTCTGTGTTTCGATGGCAATTGATGCACCATCCCATGCTGAGTGAATTCACCTGCCGGATCCTGTCCATATTCTCTACCTCTCCATGACAATGATTGCAATCGACTTTGCCTACTGCAACATGCTGAGCATGACTAAAAAATACATGATCCGGTAAATTATGCACTTTCACCCATTCAATTGGTTTTTGAGATTCAAAAGCCTCATATATTTTATTTATTTCTGTTGTACCCGTATGCTGCCCTTCCCTGACAACATGATGACAATTTAAACATACACTTGTAGAAGGAATACCTGCATAACGGCTTTCTTCAACAGTTGAATGACAATATTTACAATCTATTTTATTCCCTGTCACATGTACTTTATGTGAAAATTTGATGGGTTGGTCCGGTTCGTAGCCTTCTTGACGTCCTAAGCCTATAGCTTTTGCTACAACCACCTGGACACCCAGGGTAAGAGCCACTAAAATAATGACAATATGTATGATTCTGAATTTAATGAAGCGAGTAAATATTAGGTCAATAAGCATCAACAGAATGAGGAGGATAGAAATGAGGAATTTAATATTGAGCCTCAGCCTGGATTTGGCAAGTTGATATGGCATAAAATCCTCCAGAACCGTCTCTGATGTACTGCTTGCGGGAACAACAGACTGGGATTCTGTTTTATCGGCAAGCACAGGCTCTTTACTGCTGTTTCGAATAAAAGTCAGAATTTCTTTAATTTCTTCATCAGTCATCTTGTTATCTGGCATAGGAATTTTATATTCATCAAATAATTTGACTGCTTCTTCATCTCCATTTTTAATCATTGTTTGAGAGGACCGGATGAAATCAATAAGCCAGGCTTCATCGCGTTTTTCTGTTATTCCTTTCAAATCAGGTCCGATCAGCTTCCCTTCGCCAATGGTGTGGCATGCAGCACATACTTTATATTGTTCAGGTGCATTTGTCTGGGATTGAACAAAGAATTGGATTGCAAAAACGAGGAGGATGGTTGATAATAAATTAGTAATAAGAAATCTTATTTTTTCTTTCATATCTTCAAAAAATATTTTCATTAAAAAAAACAATGGGATAACCTAAACTCATTTGCTATCTTTATTAAATATAAGATTAATTAATTAATATGTCCAATTCATATATTAGTTAATTTTTAAATGAATTTAAATCTTATGGTCATGAAGATTCTCAACCTAATTAGTCCCTTTTTCATCGTATTTAAGAACTTGAATGCTTAAATTATTGTTTTAATGTTTTCCCAATGGCAAAAAACTAGTAAATACATGGAGATTTTTAATATTAATTGGCTGCTAAAAGTATAATTTTTAAGCTAATAAAAAAAGAAGACGCTAAAAATAATTTATCAAATGTATGGATGATAATGACAATAGTTATTTTTTTCTATTAACCGTATAATTAACCAATTCAGTTAATGACTTTTTGAAGTCATTTTCAGGATACATATTGAGTTTTTCAAGTGCTTTATCCCGGTAGTCTTCCATTAATTGAATGGCATATTCAAATCCCTTGTTTTGCTTAATAAATTGAATGACTTCCTTGTATGTATTTATTCTTTTATTATGTTTGGAAATCAGGTTAATGATGTGCTTTCGATCAGGCTTTTTTGCATTTTTAAGTGCGTAGATCAGGGGCAGGGTTAGCTTTTTCTCTTTCAGGTCGGTTCCTTTAGGCTTGCCGGTAATGTCTTTGCTAAAATCAAGCAGGTCATCTTTTATTTGAAAGGCGATGCCAGTATATTCTCCAAATTCTTTCATTCGGATTTGTTGTTCTTGTGAGGCATTTACAGATGCAGCTCCTATCGCACAGCTTGATGCAATTAATGAGGCCGTTTTCATCCGGATGATTTCAAAGTAAACCTCCTCTTTAATATCCAGTGTCCGGGCTTTTTCAATCTGGAGCAACTCTCCTTCACTCATAAGCTTAACTGCTTCGGATGTGATTTCCAAAAGGTCATAATCTTTATTATTCAATGCCACTAACATTCCTCTCGATAGCAAATAATCGCCAATCAACACCGAAATCTTGTTTTTCCATAATGCATTGATGGAGAATAAACCCCTTCTTTCCATGGAATCGTCTACTACATCGTCATGAATTAAAGTGGCTGTATGCAGTAATTCAACCAGGGTTGCTCCCCTGTATGTTTTGAGTGTAATTTGGCCATTGAGTGCTGCTGTTAAAATGACAAAGAGCGGGCGAACCTGCTTGCCCTTTTGCTTGACGACATATTTTAAAATAGTATCGAGTAAGGAAACTTTCGATTTCATGGAATCATAAAAGAAGGAATTAAATTCCTGGAATTCTTTTATAATGGGTGATTTGATTTTCGTCAGTTGTGCCGACATAATTGTGCAGCAAAGATTTTACAGTCTTAAATTTGCTGTAAAGCTATGAATATTTAATTTACCAGATATAATACGAATTAATAAATTATTGAATCATTTTGACATGATTAAACCTCAAATCCATCGAATAGATAATCTTAAAATTCTTTCCACACTTCTACATGTTGTTTTAACAGATATACGCTATCAAAAAACAGATCTTCCGATGCCTGTTATTATTTTTTCGCATGGTTTTAAATCATTTAAAAACTGGGGACCATTTGATTTGATCGCTGATTATTTTGCAAGCAGGGGTTATATTTTTATCAAATTCAATTATTCTCATAATGGAACTACTCTCAATCATCCTGATATTATTATGGATGCTGAAAAATTTGGAATAAATACGATTGAAATTGAATTGAATGATTTGGAAGGGGTGATTGATTTTTGTTTGCAAAATAAGCCGGATGATGTGCAAATAAATACGAATGAGATCTATCTGCTGGGTCACAGCAGGGGAGGAACGAATTCCATTATTAAAGCAACTGAAAGCGATCATATCAGCAAAATAGTTAGCTGGGCAGCCTTCAATGATTTTGAAAAAACCTGGAGCCGCTTTTATGATATGGATGAGTGGAGAAAAGAAGGGGTTAATTACCGGCACAATAAACTGACAGATGAGGAATTGCCTTTATATTATAGTGTTTATGAAAATTATCTGCAGAATAAAGAAAGATTTGATGTGAAAGCAGCGATTAAAAGAATAGATATACCCTTGCTGGCAATTCATGGTATTGATGATGAATTTATACCTTATGAAGAGGCGATTGAGATGAAAAAATGGAATAAAAATATTGAAATTAACCTGCTGCCTTATACATCACACTGCTTAGGAGCCACTCATCCTTACAAACATAATTCCCTGTCTGATGATATTCGAATAGTGTGTGATGAAACAATTAAATTCTTACGGGAATAAAATTATTTGAAATCCCCCTGACCTCTTGCAGCCAGATAAGTTATTTTTAGTGCATTAGCCCTTCTGAGTTCCTGCTTAACGTCTGTAACAATACCCATTTTAACATCCTTATCAATTTTCAATGCCCATGAAATGTAAGGACGAATTCTGGGTTCGCGCTGTAAACGTTCATTTTCAACAAATACAACCACATCTTCAACAGTTCCAAACTTGTCGTTCAGCTGGAGTATGGGGGCGGTCCCTTTCAATGCTTCATATGCACCAACAGGTGGACCGATATTGATTGTTGCAACCCATTCTTTCTTTTCCAGTTTGGTTAATTCAGATGCAGTTGGAATATTGGTTTTGACCAGTGCTTCAGAATCACGCATGACAGTTGCCACCATGAAAAAGAACAGGAGCATAAAAACGATATCTGGCAGAGATGCTGTGGATATTCCAGGAGCTTTTTTCCCTTGTTTTCTGTCAAATTTCCCTTTCATTTTTTACCTCCTATGTCTTCTGGCTCAGCTTCTGAAACTTTCATGGGGAATTTATCTTTAATTTCCTCTTGCTGAGCTTCGGTTAGTTCATCCATCACTTCTCCAAACTTTGCCCGGGCCTCTGTATCCCGGATTTCACGGTAGGCAGCTGCCAGTTCATTTTGAATATTAATATAAGTCAGGTATGATGTACCTCTATCGTTTTTTAAAGAAACTACAGCAATTTGAGGATTGTCAGAAAGATTTTCTTTGCGTCCATAGTTCAAAATAAATTCCTTCGTTAATTTCCTTAAATTACCTACTTTAGTATACTCACCTTCTACCAATAACTGATCTGAAGAATTGACCCGAATTTCAAACACATTTCGTTTATGAAGTTTCGACTCAACTATTTCTTTGTCTTGTTCTGGTAATGGGGGAAGCTTTCGGGGAATCCCTTCATTGGTCTCAATTGTAGTCACCATAAGGAAGAAAATCAACAGCAGGAAAGCTATATCAGCTGTTGAGCTTCCATTCACTTCTGGTGTTTCTCTGCTTTTATTTCTCATCTCGATTACTTAAAGTAAGCATAAATTTCACCGGCTGCAATAGATAGCAATGAAATGACTCCTAATACCACCGTTAATCCCAATGTGCCACCAATAAACCTGGAAGTTGATTCAGAAACTCTCCCTAAAGTCATGTCTCCGTCTGAAAGTGCCCAGGTGATCAGGAAAATAATCAGGATCAGAGCTATTCCGGCCAATGAACCTAAAGTTCTTTTTGGATTATCAATTAGTTGCATCACAAAAAAGAAAAGAATGGCCAATATGGATATGCCCAATAATATATAGCCTAAAATAAGACCCATAGTAGGATCCCCTACGCTTGGGGTTTGTTCAAATACTTCCCAGTTTGGAACTCCAAAAAAATCTGTAGGCAAATCCTGGAAAGAAAATTTATATACAAAAACCAAACTGAGAGCAACAACTACTATATAGAAAACCGCTTTTATTATTTGGGGCAGTTTGTTTGTTTTTTCACTCATTGTTAAAAAATTTATTGTTTGTCTTTTTCAGAAATACCATACTCAAGCATCATATCAACCAATGTGATTGAAGAATCTTCCATATCATTCACAATCCCATCTACTTTTGAGATCAGGTAATTGTAGAACAGCTGGAGAATCACTCCAACGATCAAACCTCCAACAGTTGTTAACAGGGCTATTTTAATACCACCAGCAACAAGTGATGGGGAAATTGTTCCCGCTTGTTCAATTTTGTCAAAGGCATCGATCATACCGACAACAGTACCCATAAATCCAAGCATAGGAGCAATGGCAATAAAGAGGGAAATCCAGATAAGACCTTTTTCGAGTAAGCCCATTTGAACTGAGCCATAAGAAACTATTGATTTTTCCACTGCTTCTATTCCTTCTTTCCTTCTGCTAATTGCCTGATAAATTATGGATGCAACAGTTCCACGGGTATTTCTGGCTACTTCTTGTGCCCCTTCTGCATCATTCTTCTTAAAATGATCTTCAATTTTCGTTAATAATTTCTTGGAATTGATTGCTTTCATATTTAATGTAATGATCTTTTCAATGGCAATGGCCAAACCTAAAATCAAACAGAAAAGAACAGGAAACATAAAACCACCACCATCAATGAAGAATTTCTTGATGATCTGTGTGCCTTTACGCTCAGGTGTTGCTTCTTCAGCTTCAACAACTTCAGTTACAGTCTCATCCTCTTCAACAGTTGTAGTGGTATCGTCAGGAAGATCTTCAGGATTCACTTGCTCTGCTTCCATAACATCCACTTCTTCGTTTTGAGCATAGCTTGTATTAATTGCAAAAACCATGGCTAACATAGCTAATAATAAAAATGTTTTTTTCATGTGTTTGAATTTATTGTTTTCAAATGTTTATTGTTTTAAATGATAAAATTTCAACAAGTCGGAAGCAGCTTCCTTTATCAAAAATGAATGAGATGCATGTAATCCCTGTCTCTCGTTTAGCTTTCGCTGCGGAGAGAGAGGGATTCGAACCCTCGGTACGCTTTTGACGTACACACGCTTTCCAGGCGTGCTCCTTCAGCCACTCGGACACCTCTCCTCCCACTTTAATAATCAATAGTTTAAAGAACCTAGTTTAAATCGACCCGCAAAGTACTTAAAATTAATGTTGATTTTCAAGAAAAACTTGAGTAAAGATTCACATAATCAAATAATAATTAGTGTATTGCTTAACGATTCGAAATTCAATTGGAAAATATATGTTTAAATAAAAGCAACAAAAATAAGACGGTTTTAATCAACACGTATAACAAATCAAATATATGTCATTATTATTTGGTAATCAGGTGGAATAAATGATTAATTGGGGAAAAATAAAGTGATTATGTGAAAAATAAACATGGAAAGTTTAGATTGCCACGGATTCATGGATGGATATCAAATTATACAGTTTAAAAATGATGAATTTAAGGAACTTGAGAAAGTAAAAAATCGAATAAGGGAGTATTTTGTAAGGAATTAGGAACGCATTCCCAAGCTTTCTCCACTTCCTAAAGAGAAGGACAGTTAGTAAAAGGCGCCTAAATTGGATCTGTCATTTCATTTGAAGCAGGATCGATTCCCCTTCTCTGATTGTTAGAGAAGGGGTTAGGGGATGAGTCAAAGATAATTTTCAAAATAAACTCAATTTAAATCTGAAAAATACTTCTCGCATTATTGGAAGTTATACGAGCGACTTCGACAAACGAGATCGCATAGATCTCCGCAAGTTTTTCGGCAACTTTAATTATATAAGAACTTTCATTTCGTTTGCCCCGGTAAGGAACCGGTGCCAGATAAGGAGAATCAGTTTCAAGCACCAGTTTATTGATAGGTATGGATTTTAATGATTCAGACAATCCTGAATTTTTAAAAGTGATGATTCCCCCAATTCCCAGGTAAAAACCCATGTCAATGATTTCTTCAGCCTGAACCGGACTTCCGGTAAAACAATGAAAAATTCCACTATTTCCAAGTTGGAGGTTGTTTTTAATAATTTCAACAACCTCTTTATAGCTGTTTCTGAGATGAATGACAATGGGTAAATTCCTTTCTGCAGCCCATTTCACCTGGGTGTCAAAAACTTCAAATTGTTCCTTCTTGAATGTTTTGTCCCAATAAAAATCGAGTCCGATTTCACCAATCCCAATGCATTTTTCGTGCTCCAATAAATTCCTGACGATAGCTAATTCCGTTTTGTAATTTTCATTCACTGATCCCGGATGAAGTCCATAAAGCGGATGACAGGTTGTAGGATAGTCTGAGATCATTTTTTGTAAAGCAGGAATGGTTTCCGAATCTACATTGGGTAATATCATCTGCTTTACTCCGGCTTCAAGCGCCCTTTGCACAGTTTCTGCCCTGTCGTGATCAAATTCCTCTAAAAATAAATGAGTGTGTGTATCAATAAACATTGTTTTTGTTTAAACAATTGTGCAAAAATATTCAATGTTCAACAGATACCATAAGAATTTAATTATGTAAGGAAAATCTCCAGGTTAAAACGAATTTAATTAATTTAGAATATGTTTGTTTATTTGTAATTTAAAATTAATTTTGCGTAACTACTCTTAAAAATCATGATTAATATACCCATCTTCCCGCTTCAAAGTTATAAGGTCAAAATTGTTGGATTGATTGTTTCAATGTTAGCTGCTATACTTATGGCTGTATTTAAAAGTTTTAAAAACTTAATACTAATTAATAGCTTAGACAATTCGCAACATTTTCAATTATTTATTTGGCTATCTATATCTGGTCTGTTCTTGATTGCATATAGCAAAGAAAAAAATGAAGATGCAAGGGTGAAAATAATTCGGAGTAAATCTTTACAAATCGCATTTGGCTTTCTTGTTTCTACACTACTGGCTGTAAATTTAGTTGGAATTATATCTTCATCTTTTTCAATTAATGTCTCTCAGGATATGTCTTTAATTGCTGCAGTTGGAATTTTGACATATCTATTGTGTTTCTATATAGCAATTTATTTTGACCCAAATTGGACTTATAATGATGATTCCGTTCTGGCTAGCTTTAAAAAGAACAAGATATTCTTTTTAATCTATACTTCAATTTTAATTGTTTTGGCAATCCTAATGTTTATTGTATAAAAATGCACTGTCTAATATTTATGAAATAACTAGAGATGAATTAAAGCCAGAAACCATTCGAAATGCAGTTGAAACAACTAGGTCAATCCAATTATTAGATAAATTTTCGATTGGAGGGAATTTCCGGGGAATGTATTTAAAATCACAAATAACAATTGCCAAATCACAATATTTTAAAATACAATAATAAAAATAGTTTCATCCCTGCTTCAAATGATAGCATTTTGAAATTTGGTTTTATTTTTTTTGTTCAGAGCATTATGTCGAAAATGGTTTGACTTTATGGACAAACACGAATTGATCCGATTCATCTTCCTTCTCATCCACCTTGCCCTCATCCCGCCCAATTTTCCCTGTCCAGACTCCTGAAATGAATGGCTTCTGCCAAATACTCGATTTTAATTTCACTGCTTCCGGCTAAATCAGCGATGGTCCGGGACACTTTTAATATCCTGTCGTATGCCCGGGCTGACAGGTTCAGTTTTTCCATGGCTGTTTTCAATAATTTATTTCCGGCATCTGAAATCTGGCAATAATCTTTTATCATCTGAGTGCTCATCTGGGCGTTGTTGTAAGTCCCTTGGAAATCCTTGAAACGCTCCTGCTGTCTTTCCCTGGCCTGAATTACCCGATTACGGATATCTTCTGATTTTTCTTCAGAAGACCGATGAGTCAGCTCATCAAATGAAATAGGCACCACTTCAATATGAAGATCAATTCTATCGAGTAAAGGGCCGGATATTTTATTCAGATATTTCTGCACTGTTCCCGGTGAACAAACACACTCTTTCTCAGGATGATTGTAATAGCCACACGGACATGGGTTCATGGCTGCCAGTAACATAAAGGAAGCAGGATAATCGACCGTAAATTTTGCCCGGCTGATGGTAATTCTTCTTTCTTCCATGGGTTGTCTCAAAACTTCGAGAACACTGCGTTTAAATTCAGGCAGCTCATCTAAAAACAAAACTCCGTTATGACTTAAGGATATTTCACCTGGCTGGGGAATATTTCCTCCGCCCACAAGTGCCACATCGCTGGTAGTATGATGCGGAGAGCGGTAAGGCCGGGTTGTCATCAAAGTGGAATCACCTGATATTTTACCTGCGACAGAATAAATCTTTGTTGTTTCCAGTGCTTCGTATAAATCAAGTGGTGGCAGAATGGAGGGTATTCGTTTTGCCAGCATGGTTTTTCCGGAACCCGGGGCTCCGATCATGATGGCATTGTGATTTCCTGCTGCAGAAATCTCCAAAGCACGTTTAATTGTTTTCTGTCCTTTCACGTCTGAAAAATCCAGCTCGTAATTATTAATATGATGAAAAAATAATTCACGCGTATTGATTTTTTTTGGGTGAATGACCAGATCATCATTATAAAAATCAATGGCCTGGCGAATGTTCTCAACTCCTATAATATCCAGATGATCAACAATAGCAGCTTCATTTTCATTTTCTTTCGGAAGAATTAATCCTTTAAAACCTGCTTTGCGGACATTTATTGCAATGGGCAGTGCTCCTTTAATGGGTTTTAATATGCCATCCAGCGACAATTCTCCCATTAATGCATAATCGGTAAGCTTCTCTCTTTTGATTTGTTCAGAAGCCCCTAATATACCGATAGCAATGGGTAAATCGTAAGATGAACCTTCTTTCCTGATATCTGCGGGCGCCAGGTTAACGATTATTTTTTTTCTTGTAATTTGATAACCTGTATTTTTTAATGCAGCCTCAATTCGCTTTTGACTTTCTTTAACAGCATTATCCGGTAAACCCACCAAATAATATTTAGTGCCACGCCCTACATCCACTTCAATGGTGATGGTTTGTGCATCTACTCCAAATACCGCACTGCCGAAAGTTTTAACTATCATAAGAATTAAAGAGACTGACTTATTTGTTTGTCAAATTTAGTTAATTGAAATTAGATTAAACATATTCCTAATGAATTGAAGTGGATTGACATGCTGTTCATAAAATTTTTATTTAAGCTGATTGAATTATAGTATAATTGAAGTTTAAAACAGCTGGAGAAATGAAAAAATTCAATTTGCTTAAGATCGGCCTGGTTGCCCTTTTATTTACCTTATTCGTTTTACCGGATTCTTTCGGGCAGCGATTGAAGAAAGTAAGAGCCAGCAAAAAAATTGTTGCTTACGATGTAGACGGTAATGTAATAGACTCATTAACAAAGGATTTAAAAAATCAGGCAGCTGTGAGCAGGTACCTTGATCAAATCCAGGTGGATCTTCATGAAATTGAAAAAGAACTTCAACGTGCAGGTGATGATTCCAAAAAAACAGAGGCCAGCCAGCAAAGAAAGGAAGCTCTCCTGGCAGAAAAACTGGAAACGATACAACAGATTCAAATCAATAAAGAAAATCTGGTCAGGGAATATTACATTATTGTGGAAGCATTTAAAGGGAAAAGGAATGCAAAGAATTCTATGATAGCCTGGCATAATAAGGGTTTTAAGGTGTTTTTATTTCGTAATAAAGTAAGGAAATGGTATTATGTGTGTGCCAGTGTCCAAAAAAGTTATAGCAATACAATTCGAAAACAATTTGAATTACAGAAGGAAGGAATAGACAGCTGGATATATTACTGGGCTGAATAAACAAATTTTTTTGTCCTGTATTTGTACTGCAGGAATATGTAAGAATTAGCATTGAAATATTTGTATGTCTGACATGCCGGGCAAAATAGAAAAATGAATTTCGCTTATTTGTCCACATGTACTTAATAAATATACAAATACCTATAATATATTAATTACTTAAATTAGCTGAATAAATAGCAAGTTGACAAATCTCTTTTATTATTTCGAAAACTATGTCTGAAAAGATAAACCTGCTTATTGTTGAGGATTCCGAATATGACTCACGGGTAATAATCGAAATTCTGAAGAAAAACAAGTACTTAGTTGACTATACCCATGTATCATCATCTGAGTCCATGAAAAAAGCTTTCAAAAAGTCTCATTTCGATCTGATTATTTCAGATTATACCATGCCCGGTTTTGATGGCATGCAGGCCCTTGAAATTGCACAAACTCATGCTCCGGATGTACCTTTTATTATTGTTTCAGGAACTATTGGTGAAGAAACCGCTGTTCATGCTATGAAATCAGGTGCTTCCGATTATATCATGAAAGAAAACCTGCGGAAACTGTTTCCAGCTGTTAAGAATGTGCTTGAAAAATCTGTTATCAGCAAAGAACTGCGGGAAATAGAGATCAAATACAGCCACCTATTTAACAGTATGTTAGAAGCTATTTCTGTTACAGATAATTCCAGGAAAGTGATTAATGTGAATCCCCAGTTTCTTGTTTTATTTGGTTATGAGCAGGAGGAGATCTTAAAAAAATCTTCCTCCTTGTTTTTTAAAAATGAAAAGGATTTTAAGGAGATAGGCATTCGGATGCAGAATCTGGAAGAAAAAAAGCTACTTGTTAATACGATAGAATTGATTAAAAAGAATGGGGAAAGTTTCTTAGCAGAAGTAAGGACTTATCCCATGTATAATTCAGAAGGTGTGAAATACGGGAATGTTTCTTTGATCAGGGACATCACAGAGAGTAAAAGAATTGAGTCAGAGTTGATACATGCGAAAGAGAAAGCCGAAGAATCGGACAAACTGAAATCAGCATTTATGGACAATATGTCTCATGAAATAAGAACTCCTCTGAATGCCATCATCGGATTTTCACAACTTCTGTCCATGCCTGATTTAAAGGAAGAAGAAAAGGAGGAGTTTATTTCTTTGATTAATTCAAGAGGAAGCGACCTGGTCCGTATTATTTCTGAAGTACTGGAAATTTCAAAAATCGAAGCAGAGACAATTGAATTGTCTAAAGATCCCTGTAATTTAAATGAACTTCTGGCAGAGACTGAAGATAAAATTAATAAAAGCCTCTTAAAGAAAGAAAGACTTGAAGTAAACATTCATATTGCTCATGAGCCTAAACCAGAAAATTACCTGATCATTACAGATATTGAAAAATTACGCATTATCCTGATCAACCTGGTTGATAATGCATTGAAATTCACCCACAAAGGTGTTGTGAATGTCAGTTTTCAAAATAGTACAGATAACAGGGATTTAATTGAATTTCATATCAAGGATAGCGGCATAGGCATACCTGAATCTAAAATGCCCATCATTTTTGACATTTTCCGACAGGTGGATGATTCACATACCCGACAGTATGGAGGAGTAGGCCTGGGATTGTCAATTTGTAAAAAGTTGATTGAAAAACTGGGAGGTCATATCATAGTCGAATCAGAAGTGGATAAAGGAACTCTTGTCAAGTTTATGATTCCGCACAACCGGCATCAATTGGCAGAACAAATGGAGAAAGGATACCTGGATCATCCCGATTGGTCCGACAAAAAACTATTGGTTGTTGAAGATAATATGCAAAACTACCTGTTTATAGAAATGGTGATCAAAAATACAGGCATTCAAATCAGTTGGGCCCAGGATGGGAAAGAAGCAATGGATATTGTTCAAAAATCTCCGGAATTTGATTTGGTTTTAATGGATCTTCAGCTCCCTAAAATGAGTGGAATTGAAGTCACTAAAAATTTTCGCGACCATCATATTACATGCCCCATTATAGCACAAACTGCATTTAACATTCCCACTCATTTCAATGACATGTACAGGATCGAGTTTGATGATTACCTGAGGAAACCATTTTCCAAGGAAATTTTATTAAAAACCATTCAAAAGCATTTGTTCACCACCAAATAGTACTATTTTTTGCCTTGAATTCTTAATCTGAAGGATAAAATATTTAGTAGCAGGCATTTAATTAGACTGTTTTTCAAAAAAAACCATAATTTTATAGATTAAATGAGCGCATTTCAAAGTATGCTTTGATCGTTCAATACTTTTGACAGGTCCAGGCAAAATCTAATTAATCTGGTTTTATGAAAGATAAAAAAAGAAAAATACTTGTTGTAAATGATACAATTGAATTGCGATCAGACACAACAAATGTATTAAAAGAAGCAGGCTACCAGGTAATGGAGGCAAAAAATGGAGTTGAAACACTGGAAAAACTGACTAAAGATTTGCCTGATCTTATACTGCTGGATGTTAGTTTACCTGATTTTAATGGCGTGGAGATTTGCAGGCAAATTAAATCCATGAGATTCGACAGCCCACCCTATGTTGTCCTTTCTACATCAGATCAAAGCACATCTGATGACCAGGCTTTTGGACTTGAAGGAGGTGCGGATGGATTTATGAACCTTCCCATGAGTAAAAGAGAATTACTGGCCAGAATAGAAAGTTTTTTCAGGCTTCGAAATGTCGAAGATGCTCTCAGGGAAAGTGAAAAAGAACTGATTGAGTTAAATAATCAGAAAAGCAAGGTGTTTTCTATCATTTCTCATGATTTAAAGGCACCTTTTAATAGTATCCTTGGATTTGCAGATATCTTGAACAGTGAACTGGAAAACCTGGATGATGAAGAGCTTGAAATGTCAGCTTACAATATTTATGCTTCGGCCCTGGAAGCCAATAATTTGTTGATTAATCTCCTGGAATGGGCTAAAATCAATTGGAAATCAGCTGCCTATACTCCTGTCCATTTTGAATTGGAGGAAATGGTATCCGAAATTATCATCACTTATCAAAGTATCATGGATGCGAAAGGCATACAGCTGAAATTAGAAATAGATGAAGACCTGGCAGTAAACGGGGACAGGGATATGATACATAGCATTGTTAGAAACCTGGTTTCAAATGCGATTAAATTCAGCTATGTGGATGGTACTATTTTCATTTCTGCTGAGCTTAACAATGATGAGGTCATCCTGAAAATCCAGGACCAGGGAATGGGAATAAAAAAAGAGGATAAAGACAAAATTTTAACGCCAGACAATTTTTTTTCAACTATAGGAACGCACGATGAAAAAGGAAGTGGACTGGGATTAAATATTTGCGCAGAATTGATTAATAAGAATAAAGGAAAAATTTGGTTTAGCAGCAAAGAGAAAGAGGGAACCTCTTTTTATATTAGCCTGCCTTTAGCTCAGAATAAGGAGCCAATGGCCATTAAAAAAGAATCAAAAAGCAGGGATTCAACAAGCCTTTTTAAAGGCTTTACTGTTTTAGTTACTGAAGACATTGATCATGTGTATCGATACATAGAATATGCGCTTAAAAAAACAGGAATCAACTTGATCTGGGCAAAAAATGGAAAGGAAGCTCTGGATATGATGAAGGAAAAAGTGGAAGTTGATCTGATCTTAATGGACTTGTCTATGCCCGTTATGGATGGATTTGAAGCCACTAAGGAAATAAGGAAAATAAATATTAAAACACCCATTATTGCTCAATCTGCCTATAATTTAAGTGGAGAAGAGCAAAAAAGTCTGAAAGCGGGATGCAATGATTATATCCAGAAGCCGATCCACATGGATGAATTGCTGAATAAGATCTCAAATTATTTAGTAAAGGAAAAACCAGCATAGAAAATCACCCTTTTATTTGTATAACTCAATAGGTTAATATTAGTCCACTGGCGGAGAATCAGGCATATAAGGCTAAAGCATTTACTCTTCTATTTCTCTATATATGATTTGAACAAGATGTAATAATTTTTTGAGAAGACCAACGTTTTAAATCATATCCATCTTTAAATTTAATTATTTAAATATCATAAAATATTGATAAATACGTAGTTAAAATTGATTAGCGATAAATTATTGTGCAAAGTGGGGAAAAATAAATGAACCAAGGCATTACAATAAAACTATTTTTGTATATTGTGAATGTGATAAAATGACTATTTGACAAAACCGATAAAAAAATTAGCTATGAAAAAGTTCTCATATGCATTGGCAATCCTTTTTCTTCTCGTTAGTTTTATGATATCAGTAAATGCCGTCCATTCACAAGGCTATGCCCTGGACCTGGATGGATCTAACGATTATATCAACCTGGGAGCTTCCACTGA
>JADHTG010000112.1 GCA_016776505.1 Bacteroidota bacterium | reverse complement strand
AAGAGTATGCAGAATTTAATGCCTGGATTCTCGGTGCCCTCTTCCAGATGACAAGCCTGATGATCCATGAAAACCGTTCGCATCTTGCGCAGATGAATCTGATAGGCGAACTATGTGCACAGTTCAGTAAAGGAATCCCTGCAGTTATCCGCAATTCCGGAGCAGAGGGTGCCCGCAGATTGGTAGAGGACTACCATAAATTAGATCCTTTAGCAGCCAAAAAAGCCTGGTATCCCGAAGTCTTTGACAGGATTGACACACCCGAATGGCAACAATTATATGTTAACGCCGAACACGATGGAAAGGTCGGAGTCATTTCAATAAATCGTGAAAGCTATAACTCTGATGTAAATGATGAATTGAACAGAGCGATTGACTGGCTGAAGTTGGCAGGTATTGAACATGTAATTCTATCAGGCGATTTCCATCTTTCAACCCAAATGACCGGCGCCGACACCTCCGATTTCTTCCCGGCTGTCGAAGATGCTCAGAAAGGTATTGACCTCTCTTTCTCCTGGTCCGCCACGGCAAGAAGACTTCAGGATGATTTCAAAACATCCGTCGGCGTCATTACCGGAAAGCGTTGTCTCGGGGGTTTTCTTGAACTGATGATGCATTGCCATTATCTCGTGGCAGAAGAGAACGCCAGCCTTGGCATGCCAGAGGTCACACTGCCTGTCATCCCCGGCATGGAAGGCTGTCACTGGCCCTTCAGGAAAGTCTCACCTGCACAATATCCTAACCTGCTCCGGTTATTGTTGACAGGTAAACCTGTTAAGGCAAAGGAATCCGTTGGATGGCTTACCGATTTCGCCGGCCCGCTGGAAGTGACCATCAAAATAGCATGGAAAATAGCTTCCGGCGCCGATCATGGTTTGAAAAAGCGGGAAGTGGTTCAGGAAAATCTTCAGCATGTAATGAAAGAACTGCCAGGGTTGGAAGGCACAGATGATCCATCCCTGGAGGAAACACGGAAAGCCATTATCGGTTGCATACAAAATTCCTGCGATGCACCGTTGTCTGAAGCCATATCAATCCAGGCAACTATTTCAGGCAACTTTATGACCACATCACTTTTTAAAAAAGGTGTGATCGGCTCAGTCTATGCAAAAACATGGCTGGTATGATTGAACATGAAAAGAATGCGTATGCTAAATATCGAGGGACAAAATCCCCCGCTGGACCTCTCTATCCAGGGTAAATTACCGGACTGGGAGAATAATTATGAAAAGCTATATGATCTTTCAGAAGATTAAATTGTTCAATACAGAAATTTATAATGAAAAGGTGGTTGTCGTTTTCTAATATTTTTAATGCATGAATGATGAAAATCAAAATCAAGATCTGAATTGGCGCCACCCTGGTGGCAAACTTGTTGAACTCGGTGCCGACAAACTTTCCGATGCTGAATTACTTTCCATTTTAATTGGCACTGGGACAAAAGGAAAATCTGCCGAACAAATTGCCAATGAAATCATTCGAAAGTTTGACGGATATAAAGGAATGACGAATCAGCCTTTAGAAAAATTCTTAGAATTTAAAGGATTAGGTGATGTAAAAATTATCCGAATTGCTGCGGCTTTTGAAATTGCAAGAAGAATAGTAAATCAAGTTTTAGAAAAAAGTGAGTAGAATAAAAAATAAAAAATCAAGTTTGCCAGACGCTTTTAATTCGGAATCGCACAAAACCGAATGGACTTGTGCTGCCAAGATAGCCGGATGGATAAATGAAATCGTCAAAGAAAAAAATATTCCGATTGGAGTTGCAGAAGTTGAAACAAAAACAAGGGAAAGCGGTAAACGGTCTGACATTATAATTTATGAGACACCAAAAAATGTTAGTGTTCTTTGTGTAATTGAATGTAAACGGCCATTTTGGGATGTGTTTAATGAAGAATTGAAGGAAGACGCAAGAAATAAAGGCAACAACCGAAAATCACCATACTTTGCTACTTCCAATTTCAAAAAACTTATTTGGTGGAATACTGAAAGAGCAAACAATCCTGTGCTCACTGAAGAACAACAGATTATCCAGAAATATGATCTTTCCGAAATTGAAAATCTTGACGAGATTGAAAATCTCCGTTATCGTGAACCAATTCGCAGGGAACTTGAACGATTTATTTCCAAACTTTATGCTGTTCACACAGGGAAAGAGGCAGAACCAAAACAAGCGATTGACGAGCACCTCATTGACCGTATTCACGAAAAAATCCGTGTCCTTTCCTATTACTATACCGACATCATCCGCGATAATTTTCACAAAGATGCCAAGTTTGGCAAATCATTAAAGAGTTGGTTTAATGAGCAGATGTGGGAATTTTCAGGACAGAAAAATGATTTTGACAAAGCCGCTCGTCAAACTGCTTATCTCCTTGTCAACAAAATTCTTTTCTACGATGTGCTTCAATCAAAACAACCAAAGGAACTTGACCCGCTTGACATTCCCGATGGTTTGACAAAGGGATCAATGCTGCAAAAAACATTGCAGATGTATTTTGATGAAGTGCTTAAAATTGATTATGAAACCATTTACAATACTGATTTTATTGACAGCATTGCTTTCCCTGATGATGATGATTTAGTAAAACAAATCAAAAATCTTATTTCAATTCTAAATCGCTATAATTTCGGCACGCTTGGCTTCGATATTCTCGGAAGGATTTTTGAACGGTTGATCCCTCAGAATGAACGCCACACACTTGGACAATATTTTACAAGCGTTGATGTGGTAGATTTGATTCTCAGCTTCTGCTCGCAAAATGAAGATGACAAGTTGCTTGACCCCTCGTGTGGTGCGGGGACTTTTCTTGTGCGCGGTTATCAGCAAAAGAAACTGATGAATCAATATAAGAAGCACGAAGAAATTCTTGACAAACTCTGGGGAAACGACATTGCTAAATTCCCGGCTCATCTTGCCACGATTAACCTGGCTATTAATGATTTGGGTGTGTTGAGAAATTATCCCAACATTTTGCAGAGTGATTTTTTTGCATTGCAAGTTGGACCCCACGGATTTGATAATGACAACTGGAGAAAACGCAGAGCGAAATCCTTGGGCATTGAGGAACCTGAAGTAACTTATCCCCGTTACTTTGACGCCATAGTAGGAAACCCACCATATACGAGGCAGGAAGAAATTGGAGATACAGGAGTTGATAAGCGGCAACTCATTGCTAATGCCGTGATGTTCGGAAATAATAAAATTGCCGATATAAGCGAGCAAGCGGGTATTCATGCTTACTTTTTTGTACACGGAACAAAATTCCTTAAAGATGGTGGATACTTTGGTTTTATTGTTTCCAATTCATGGTTAGATGTTGATTATGGAAAAGGCTTACAGAAATTTTTTCTCCTCAATTATAAAATAGTTGCCATTATTGAATCAAAAGAGGAACGGTGGTTTACTGATGCACATGTCAATACTTGCATTGTGATTTTACAAAAATGTTTAGATGAAAAAAGGCGAATGAATAATCTTGTTCGTTTTGTGCTACTTAAAAAACCATTACGACATTTTATCCCTACTGCTGAAAATATATGGAACAAACAGATAGATCGTAAATACGCTATTGCCAAACTCATTCAAACTATCCTTGCTCACAGTAAATATTATGAAAATGATGATTTGCGAGTATTCGCTATTTCTCAAAAAGAATTATGGGAAGAAGGATTTGACTTCATTCCTGATGAAAATGATGATGTACTGAACAAAATAAAAGAATCCCATGTTCCATATGGTAAATACATAGGAGCAAAATGGGGAAAATATTTACGAGCTCCAGAATCTTTTTTTAAAATTTTAGAAAAGAGCAAAGGATTGTTAGTTCCATTAAGGAAAGTAGCAGACGTAAAAGCGGGTTGTTACACTGGAATCAACGAATTCTTTTATTTCGATAGAAAACCTGTTTTCCAAGAAAAGATAGAGAAAGAATATTTGAAGAAGATTATTAGGAATACTCATGAAGTCAATTCTATAAACATAGACTCAAGTAAATTAAATTCGCATGTATTTGTTTGCCAAGAATCAAAAAGCGAACTTGAGAAAAAGAAACATCACGGTGCATTAGGATACATCAAGTGGGGAGGAAAACAAACTGGTAGAAAAAGGCAAAAACGAAAAACCGAAATTCTTTTCCCTAATATCGAATCAGTAAAAAACAGAAATCCTGGTTGGTGGGCTATACCATCGCAGAATCTTTTGACAGTAAATCTATTTATGCTTTATGTTATTAATAAAAGGTTCATTGCTCCATATTCCGACAGTGCTATTATTTCAGATAGATGTTTCCATAGGATAATCCCATTTAATAAAGAAAACACTGAGATACTTGCGGCAATCTTAAATTCAACTTTTACAATTTATTTCATAGAATTGTATGGAAGATCTAATTTAGGATTAGGCGCTTTAAAATTTGAAGCAACAGATGCAAAGAAAATTTCTATTGTAAATTGTAATTCAATCGACAAAAAAACAAGAAATAAGTTATTACAGTCATTTAATGAATTAAAAAATAGGAGCGTAGAAGATATTTTTATTGAAATCGGGGCAAAATTAGCCACAGAAGTTTCGCTTGCAAAAGTGAAATCCGATCGAAGAGAATTAGATAAAATAATTATGAGCGAAATACTTGGTTTAACCAATGATGAACAGTTGGAGGTTTATCGTGGAGTATTTGATTTGGTGAAATCACGAATTGAAAAAGCAAAAAGCGTTGAAAAAAATAATAGATTTGTTGAAGGAATTGATATGAAAATGGCCAAGGCTGAGGCAATAAGCGAATTAAAAAAGAGAAAAAAATAAATGGAACTTATAGGGGAATATTACCGTGACAAAGTGCTGTGTCTTCCAGAAAACAAGCGTAAGTTAGTTGAGTTACCTGCATGGCGAGACAATATAGAAATAGTAAATGAATTGTTTGGTTGGGTTTTAAAATGCGGTAAAGTTAAAATACAATGCCGTTCGGAAGAAGAAGCGCGCTTCCTTTGGGTTTACTGGAGTTTTTATATGACAGAAATCTGGATCCCTTCAGATGACAAGTATTTATCAGAAATTCTACCTCGTTTACTTGTACTCAAAGAAGGACATGACGAAGTTGTGGAAGAAAAAGTAAGTTTTTACTCAAATCGTAAAGTCCGTGAAGAACTTAAACGACAAATTTATCTTTCCGCTACACTACGCGATGAAGACGAAGGGGAAGAAGTGGAAGAATTGGAAAGTGAAACATTGGAACAAACACAAACCAGCAGACATTCAGACTTATAAGACAACACACTATTTAAAACTTACAAAAGAGTGCAATTTTCCAACGTTTTTTTTAACTCAAGACCATGTCCACAAGCAGATACAACTCCCCCGACTACTACCAGGTTGATGAACTATTAACTGATGAACAAAAGCTGGTCAGAGGAGCGGTAAGAGACTGGGTAAACCGGGCCGTAATACCCATCATCGAAGAAGCCAATCAGAAATGCGAATTCCCCATGCACATTGTGAAAGAGCTGGGAGAGATCGGAGCTTTTGGTCCTTACATGCCTATGGAATATGGTGGTTCGGGCCTGGACCAGGTTTCCTATGGCCTGATTATGCAGGAACTCGAACGGGGGGATTCGAGCATCCGCTCCATGGCTTCGGTACAATCATCGCTGGTGATGTATCCCATTTATAAATACGGGAGTGAAGAGCAGAGAAAGAAATACCTGCCTAAACTGGCCACTGGGGAGTTGATCGGTGCGTTCGGACTGACGGAGCCCAACTATGGATCTGATCCGGGAGGGATGCTCAGCCGCTTTTCGGATGAGGGTGATCATTACCTGTTGAATGGCACCAAAATGTGGATTACCAATGCCCCCATTTCTGACATCAGCATCGTTTGGGCGAAAGATGAGACCGATACGGTGAGAGGATTGATCGTTGAGAGGGGAATGGAGGGTTTCAAGGCGCCAGTAACGCTAAGGAAATGGTCGTTGCGTGCCTCCTCTACCGGTGAACTGGTATTCGATAATGTAAAAGTCCCTAAAGAGAACCTTCTTCCGGGTGTCAAAGGGCTGAAAGGACCACTCAGTTGCCTCAGTTCGGCCAGGTTTGGAATTGCCTGGGGGGTGATTGGCGCCGCGATGGACTGTTACGATACAGCATTACAATATTCCAAAGAGCGGATCCAGTTCAACAAGCCTATTTCTGCTTTCCAGCTGACGCAAAGAAAGCTGGCCGAGATGATTACCGAGATCACCAAAGCACAGTTGCTCGCCTGGCGACTGGGAATCCTGTACAATGAAGAGCGAGCAAGACCGGCCCAAATATCGCTGGCGAAGAAAAACAATGTGGAAATGGCATTGATTATCGCACGGGAGGCGAGACAGATTCTGGGCGCCATGGGCATCACCGGAGATTTCCCGGTGATGAGGCATATGATGAACCTGGAATCCGTCATCACCTATGAAGGAACACATGACATTCATTTACTGATAATAGGTCTTGACATCACAGGCGAATCAGCCTTTTACTAAACTAGCCAACAACTGAATGAAACCAGGCAGTGATCGGTCATCCTGAATAACCTTTTAACTTGTTTGTTAACTGTTAACTAATGACTCATATAGAACCTGAAAATGTTGGAGCAATCATCTTGGCAGCAGGCAATTCCAAACGGATGAATTCCTGGAAACCATTCCTGAAGCTTGATGAAAACAGTACGTTTTTGGAAAAAATCATGTCAACCTTTCTCCATTGGGGCTGTCAGGAGATTGTCGTAGTCATTAATAAAGATGTTCAAAACCAACATGAATATTTTGTTCATTTCCCTGAAAAAGTTACCTGTGTTTTGAATGAACATCTTGAATTTGAACGCTTTTATTCTGTGAAACTCGGTTTGCAAGCGATTGAGAAATCTGATTTTTGCTTTATTCAGAATGTTGACAATCCATTTATTGATGGACACATACTGGATCTTATTTATCAGCACAGGAGTAATGAAGAGTGGGTTTCGCCTGTTTTTGAGAATCAAGGCGGTCATCCCGTTTTGCTGAACCTGGAAAATATCAATTGCATCTCACATTGGCCGGTAGATTCAGCCAACTTAAAAGAGGTGCTGAATACCATGGAATGCAAGAAAGTTGAGATGCAGGATGATCGGGTGCTAGTCAATATCAACAACCCGGAAGAGTATGCGAAATATGTTACTGAATGGAATTAATCTATCAAAAAATAGTTGAAGCCCTGAATGCCGGCCAGGTGACTGCCTTATGTACTGTTGTCGCCACCAAAGGGTCCACCCCCCTTAAATCAGGGGCTAAGATGCTCGTCCGGGAAGATGGCCGGATTTTCGGAACTGTCGGTGGAGGCACCCTGGAAAAATCCACGATCGAAGATGCGATCCGGATCATCAAGAAAAGAACACCTGAACTCATCGTCCATGACCTGAAAGCCCAGCATGACATGTGTTGCGGAGGATCTATGGAAATTTATATTGAACCCA
>JADHTG010000111.1 GCA_016776505.1 Bacteroidota bacterium | reverse complement strand
GTTTACGGTTATCATTCAAAATATTTTCAATAACTTTCCACTGATTTTCGGTTAGATTGGTTGGGTAGGTTTGCATCGTTTTATGATTTATATGGTTAATAATCATAAAGTTACAAATCTTTATCCAACCATCTAGCTGATTGTCAAATAGTTATGAACATTTTTATTAACAAAACAGGTCCTTTATAAAAAATCAAAACAGTTTCTAATAGTTTTGATGGAGCCTTTATGACGTCTTCTGCGCAGACGCCAAAAATGGTCTCCACCATATCACTCAGGTATGGAAAAGAAAATCCTCCATCTGGAGCCATCATGAACTGGTAGAGAATGGCAGGCGAGTTATCCGAAACTCTCCTGTACTTTGCTTCGCTTTCTTTTAATGCCTCTTCCGCCTGCTTGCGCTCGGTGATATCTTTTGAACTACCCTGCAAGCCAATGATCTGTCCTTCTTTTTTCAGCAGACTGAAACTGGTTTCAAAATATTTTATTGAACCGTCTTTCATGATCGCTTCAATAGGTAGATCTTGTTGCGGTTCCCCTGTTTTGTACATTTTGGAAAAAGCAATTAAAAGTTTTCTATGATCTTTTTTGGGAATGTAATCTTTGAAGTTCTTTTTTAATAATTCAGATTTTGTAAATCCGGTAATAGTTACTGCTGCTTTGTTTACATCTGTGAAATTACCTTTCAGATCGAGTGTGAATAGGAATTCACTGGAATTCTCAAAAAGATTACGATATCTTACCTCGCTTTCTTCAAGCGCTTCTTGTGCCTTCTTACGCTCGGTGATGTCTCGAATAACAACATGAATTATTGGTTTACTTCCAAGCGTATATTTGCAGGGAGTTGCTTCGGCAAGAAAAATAGAACCGTCTTTCCTCAAGAACTTTGTCTCTACATTTAACGCACTCACTTTCTTCATTTCAGCCAACACATGTTTGGAATGTTTCAGTTCGTCTTCGGGATGTAATTCAAAAACCTTCATTTTTAGCAGTTCTAATTTTGAATAGCCAAACTCTTCTACTGCCTTATTATTGGCATCCAATATATTCATATCCATATCATGAATAATAATCGAATCTGGTGAAAATTGATAAATCTGTCTGTATCTTTCTTCATTTTCCTCAAGAGCTTCCTCTGCTAGCTTGCGCTCGGTGATGTCTTCACAGCCACCGATCCATTTTACAGGTTTATTATTGTTATCCAGTATTGGTGATCCTATATCAGACCAGAACACCCAGGTTCCATCCTTTTTATGAACGCGGTAATTTTCTTCAATAGATTCTGTTGATGTTCTGTGCCGTTCCACCGAATTGGAAAGCTTTTTCTGATCGTCTGGATGAATCAATTGTATCCATCCTTCAATAGTCCTGGGAATTTCACCCGGATTATAACCTAAATATTCATCAACATTCCCAAACCATTCAAGAGTGTCTGTTTGTATATCCCATTCATAAATAAGATCGGTTGAAACCTGAGCAATTAATTTGAGACGGTCTTGACTTTCCTGTAATTTTTCCTCCAGTTTCTTTTTATCGAGTGTTTGAGAAATAAGAGGAATAATGTTGTTAAAATCCAAAGGTTTGGTTTCATACGATATAACCTGGGCAATTTTAACAGATCTCATTGCAGATGTCAATGATTCATAGCCGGTAATTACCAGATATACGGTCGCAGGCGAGATTTTATTGATTTTTTCTATTAATTCCAATCCGTCTGTATCGGGCAGTTTGATATCCACCAGTGCGAGATCATATTTTACATTCCGAAATTTATCAATGGCCGATTTTCCGGTGTATGCTTTGCCGATAGCAAAACCCTTGCCGGCAAGTATGTCTTCAATATTCTCTGCCAGGTCACGGTTGTCATCGATAATAATGATTTTGCCTTTGTCGCTGTTTTCAGTCTTCATATCATGTATCCTTAGGTTTTTCCAATGTTCCTGCTTTTTTTTGGGTTTCTATTTTTTTGATCAGCAAGAGTAATTCTTCAATTTCAATGGGTTTCTCGATACAGGTATAGGCCGCTTTCTGCAGTAAAATATTAATTTCGTCTTTCATGTCTTTATAGTATCCGGTGATGAGAACAACCACTACATTGGGCCTTCTTTTGCGGATTTCCAGATAGGTTTCCAAACCGTTCAAAGGGGGGAATTTCAAATCGAGAAGGATGATATCGAAATTGTTTTTTTCCGCGATATGTATGGCCTTTCCGCTGTCACTGGCTGTTTTCACCCTGTATCCTTTGCCGGAAATAATATCCTGAAGATTTGAACATAAATCGGCATCATCATCCGCCACCAGAATCAGCGCCCCTTCCTCCGTGGCATTTTCTATCAGGTCGAACAGTTCGTCAAAATCAATCGGTTTTCTCAGCGTGCCGAAAGCCCCTTCTTTGAGCGCATCTTCGATGAGCTTTTCCACGGCATAGGCAGTAATCATGATCACGGGCAGATCAGGCTTTATTTTTTTTATCTTTTTATAGGTTTCGACACCGTTCATGACCGGCATTTTGACATCCATCAACACAAGCTGGTAGCCGTCGTTTTTAACCATTTCAAGCCCTTCCTCGCCCGTGTCGGCAATGTCCGCTTTGTAGCCTTTCATCTCAAGGATGTCTTTGATGTTCTCACAGAAATCCCTGTTGTCATCCACAATCAGTATTTTTAATTTTTCAGTCATTTCGATTCCTCCTTTTTTACTTTTTTTATTGGCAAATAAATCATGAATTGAGCGCCTTTCCCTTTTTCTGAAACCACCTCTATTTTCCCCTGGTGAGCTTCGATGATCATTTTAACAAGCGACAGTCCAAACCCGATGCCTTGCGCCTTGGTGCTGAACAGCGGCAGAAATATCTTTTCCAGATTTGCTTTTTCGATGCCTTCACCGGTATCGGAAAAGATGAGCAGGGCTTGTTCATCTTTTATTTTTTCTAAAGAAACATCGATACTGCCCTTCCCTTTTATGGCATCCACTGAATTCCTGAACAGGTTATCGATAACCATAATGAGTTGCTGTTTGTCAGCGCTGACAATGATTTCCTCTTCTGATATTTTCTCTGTTAATTTGATATGTCCCGGCACAGCAAGACTGCTGATTATCTCAGGTAAGAATGTCTTGAGATTCACGGAAGCCGTTTCCGGTTCTTTTATTTTCGTCAGGCTTCTCAGGCTTTCAATGATGTCTTTTGATTTGTCCGTATTTTTCTTGATCCGGTCCAAATGCTGCAACACCTTTTCATCAGCGCCCTGCAATACAGACTTCAGGTAAAATATCGAACTGTCAATCACGCCGAGCGGATTTTTGATTTCATGGGAGATGCTTCCGGAAAACTGGCCGAGCGTGGCCAGCCGGTCTTTCAACCGGAGTTCCTTTTGTGCTTCTTTTAACATTTCTTCCGCCCGCTTGCGTTCGGTGATGTCGGTCGCTATCCCGATCAAACCCTTTACCTCACCATTCTCATCAATGTACGGGATTTTGCTTGTCAATACCCAATGCATTCCTTCCTCTGTTTGCCAGGTTTCTTCGATGTTGATTTTTGCCTTTTTGCTCTTGATAACTTCCAGATCATCGGCGTGGTATTTTTTGGCATCTTCTGCTGAATGCAATTGAGATAAATTTATGCCCTCCAATTCGCTTTTTTTCTTTCCGTAAGCGTCTGAAATATATTTATTAACTCTGATAAAGTTATTTTCAGTGTCTTTGTAAAATACAAGCGCAGGCAAATGGTCTAATATGGTCTCGTATTCGTCGGATAATTGCATAAATTTTTGTTCCGACTCTTTCAGTTTCATGGTGCGCTCTTCCACCAGTTCCTCGAGATGTTCCTGATGTTTTTTAAGTTCTTCCTCCGCCTGCTTTCGCTCGGTGATGTCCATAACGAAACATATTCCTAAATCCTTTTGCCCTTTAAAGATGACTGCCCCGATAAGGACCGGCACGCGGCTGCCGTCTTTGCGGATGTATTCTTTTTCAAAGGGGACGGAAACGCCTGTCTCGGCTATTTCCTTCAATGCTTTCTCATCCAGAGGCGCATATTCCAGTGGGGTCATGTCCTTCCAGCGCACTTTACCGGACAGGACATCCTCCTCAGTGTAACCTACGATTCGAAGGAACTCGTTGTTTGCCTGCGTTATGTTTCCGGCAGTATCCCAGAAAATAGTGCCGATGATGTTGGAATCATATAATCTCTTGAATTTAGATTCGCTTTCCCGCAACTGTTTACTACTTGCCACAAGCTGCTGGTTGGCGGCTTTGAGTTGTTGCTCATTTGCTGTTAATTGCTGATTGCTTGCATCAAGTTGTTGATTAGCAGCCCTGAGTTGTTGTTCACTTGCTTGTAGTTGCTGGTTGTAAGCTTTTAGTTTTTCCTCCGCCTGCTTTCGCTCGGTGATGTCTCGACCGATACAATAAATAATCTCTTTTTCTACAATCGGTATTGCAGTCCATGAGATCGTTCGTACAGAGTTGTCTTTGTGAATATAACGATTCTCAAACGCTATCGTTTTAATTCCCCTGGAGAGGTTCTCAACTTCTTCTGTGTTTTTATTATGGTCTTCAGGATGAATGAAATCAAGAAAAGGTTTTGAAAGTAGTTCCTCTTCCGAATAACCCAGAGTATATTCCCAGGCGGGATTAACATATTTGAAATAACCATCCATACCAGCGATGCAAAAAAGATCAATGGATAAATTTAAAAAATTGTCGCGTTCTTCCTGAGCTTTTTTGCGTTCGGTGATTCTTCCAAATCGTTCAGCTATAATATCAAGTAGCATTCTTTCTTCTTTCATGAAGGGACCTTCATCTGAATCCGGCTTTTTTTCAAGATAATAGACTTCTATGTCTCCGGCATGGTTTCCATCAACTATAATATTGCTGCATAGCTTCCATTTGGTTTTTTTGAATTCAGGTGTTTTATACTCTTTATCGTCCAAAATAATTCGGCAAACAGCAATTTCGGGATATTGCCAGGAAGCCGGGATTAATTCAACTACCCTCTCGAATGCTTCTTCCAATGAAATGCCCGGTATTTCAACAATTTTAGAAATCCCATAAAGACAGTTCAGCTCTTTTGCCCGTTCTGATAGTTGCCGATTAGTTGCTTTTATTTTTTGTTCACTTGCACTCAGTTGCTGGTTGGCAGCCTTGAGTTGCTGCTCACTTGCTTGTAGCTGCTGGTTGGCTGCTTTGAGCTGTTGTTCACTCGCAACTAATTGCTGGTTATTTGCCTTGAGTTTTTGATTAACGGCGTTAATCTCCTTTTCCGCTTCCCTGCGCTGACGACTTATATCCACAACCGCCGCAAGCCTGGCGAGAGTCTCCTTATCGGCCTCCGTATAGCCGCCGGGTTTGTTGAGAACGGCGATCATTCCCATCACCTTCTCGCCATCCTTCAACGGGACACCAAGAAAATGTTCAACAGGCACGTGGCCCTTGGGCGCTCCGGTCCGGTCCGGATGTGACGCTGGATCGTTGCATATCATAGCCTGTCCATGAATCAACGGCCAGCCCCATATCCCGCGGATGGGCATTCCTGTTGATAGTTCCCAGCCCAGGGCTTCAGGGAACGCACAGGCCTCAATTGTACCGCTGGCATAGGCCGTCGTATCCCATTGGCCATGCTTGTTAATTCTCCCCATCATGCTATAGACGCTATCCGTGGTCGCAAGGCAGGTGTCTACGATTAGCTTCTCGATCGCAGCTTCGTCTGACTCGCCGCGTAACATGCCGCTGAGAATCGTGTTGACGGCCGCTCTTTCTTCTGCCAGTTGCAATTCCGTCTGCACGCGTTCTTCATTCTTCTTCATCAATTCAGTGTTTCTTTGTTGCAACTGCTTAAATTCCTTGTCGAGCTGTTCTTTTGTTTTTTCTTTCATTTGTCAATTACCCCTTTTTGTTATCGTTATCCGTCACTCATCATTCGTTTCCCGTTTTACACTTCACGAGTAACTAGCGACGCTGAACGTTCCCTTGGTTCCCATAGCAGCATCTCCACACCATCTCCCTCTGTATAATTAATGGTTCCTTTGTTAACATTAAGTGAAACGCTTTTTCTCTCTGTACCACCAACAGCTTTAGCCTTTATTTCAATATTTTTTTTATGCAGGACCTCAATAACTGAGTCAACAATGGCCTGGCATATAGTATCGTCTTCCCTTTGAAGCACATTTGCCCCACCCACCAGGCAGACTTCAATATTTTCTCTGTCTGTTCCCTGGCGAGTCATCATGCCTATCATTTCCTCTATTGCATCCTCTGCGTACCTCGTCCTCTGAGATGTTCTTTTTTCCGGTGAAGTTCCCGGAAGCATGACATGAGCCATAGCGCCTACCATTTTTTTTGCATCATACGCAACGATCACAACACAAGAGCCGATGGCGGGAGAGTTTAATATTGTATTTGCTCTGGCAGCATTAACTTCACCTGTTGAAACATGAATGCTTTTCTTCATCTTATCTCAATTTATTTCCGGTCTTTTGAATGTTGATGTAATTCTTTCACTTTCGAATGAATAATTGCAATATCATCTGCCTTATCAAAGAAATAATCTGCACCTGCTTCCTCGCATTTTTTACGGTTTAGTGCATCCGGATAAGCGGTGTAGATCATTACCTTTTGAGCTGGTTTCTGTTGTTTAATAACTTTTAACGCATCAATTCCATTCCCATCCGGCAGCATTATGTCCAGGATGATTAAATCAGGGTTCAACTCCTGAAATAAATCCAGGGTTTGTTTTACATTTCCTGATTCAAAAACCTGAATGTGATTGTTTAATGTTAACAACAGTCTTTTCAGGCTTTTTCTAATTATTGAAGAATCATCAGCAATTAAAAGTTTCATTTAGTCTTCCTTTCTTAAATAACGATTCTACTTCAAAATAACTTTTAATTGAAGCAGATATCACTATGAGTTCACTAACAGGCTGAAATATAATAGATTATTATTGCCTTGTCTGTAAGGAAGATACTGATCTTTACGTAATCATTTGTCTGAAAAAGATGTAGCAAGATCAACTACAAGATGGTTAATCCGGTGGGAAAGTTATTTTAACAGATCATTATTTGCCACGTAATGAATAAGTTGGGTTATTGTTTTCATGTTCATTTTTTCATATATGCGGGCCCTGTAAGTGTTCACTGTGCTTGTACTCAATGATAGATTACGGGCAATTTCTTTGCCCGACAAACCTGAACCTATCAGAAGTAAAATCTGAAATTCACGGTCTGACAAATCATCATGGAGGTTCTGCTTAGATGGTGAGCTGAGATCCATAGCAAGCTTTTCAGCAAATTGTTCACTAACATATCGCCTCCCGGTTACGACTTTCCTGATGGCCTTAATTAATTCTTCCGGAATACCTTCTTTTGTAATATATCCTGATGCTCCTGCCCTCAGGGCCCGGACAGCAAATTGGTCCTCCGGTAAAACACTCAGCATAAGTATCAAAATGTCAGGATTAACTGCTTTTACATCTTTTAATACATCCAGGCCATTTCTGTCAGGTAAA
>JADHTG010000031.1 GCA_016776505.1 Bacteroidota bacterium | reverse complement strand
GTAATGGTAAATAAAATAATGATGGAAATATTGATGAGGTTATTGGCAATGAGGATAGTAGCCAATAGTTTTCGGGGTTTTTCCATCAGCCGGGCTATACTCTGGTCAATATAATTTTTACTTTTATTAAGTTTGGCCAGGGTTTTCCCTTTCAATGAAAAGAAAGCCACTTCCGATCCTGAAATGACAGCAGAAGAGGTGATCAAAACAACCATTAATAAAATAAGAAGAACAAGATTAAAATCAATATCCCTTTTCAAGAGAAACAAAAAAACCTGGTATATTTCCGTGTACGACTCAGGATCAAGTGAAGGTGTTTCCAAAATAATTTATCTAGATTAATACTTAAAATGGTAAATCATCAGCCTCTGCAGGACTATCATCTGAAGCAGGTGCAGGACTTTCCGGTTTAGAAGTATTCTCACTTTGAGTACTTCTAGCTTCAGCATCTTCCCGGCGGCCGAGCAATACCAAATCGTTTACACGCACTTCCGTAATATATTTTGTGATTCCATCAGTCTCATAACTTCTGGAAGTAAGCTTCCCTTCTACGTAGATCTGGGATCCTTTTCTTACGAATTGTTCAACTACTTTGGTCAGATTTCCCCAAACCACTAAATTATGCCATTCTGTATTAGTTACTTTTTCCCCTTCCCGATTCTTATAAGTTTCACTGGTAGCTAATGAAAAGCTCGCTTTGGTAGTTCCACTGTCAAATGTTCTCAACTCAGGATCCTTACCCACATTTCCAACCAGAATCACTTTATTTACAGAAGCCATATGCTTATTTTTACAAGTTTAAGTTTTTAATTCAATGATAAAAAAACACCCTGAATTTAATCAATAATTAATGATTTGATAAATATATTTCTATTTTTGCTTGTATCAATCTTTGAAAAGAAGTCCGGTGAAATTTAATGTCAGCTATCGTAATTTGGGTCTTATCACTTATGCAAATGCCCTAAAGATCCAGGAAGATGCTTTCAATAATTACTTAATTGGAAAACGAAAAGATGGGACAGCGCCGGTTGCGAAATACGAAGGTCATTTGTTTTTATGTGAACATCCGCATGTCATTACTTTGGGCAAAAGCGGGGCCATTGAAAACCTCCTGATTAATAATGATCAGCTCAGGCTAAAAGGAGTGGAGTTTTTTCATAGCAGCAGGGGAGGTGATATTACTTATCATGGTCCGGGGCAAATTGTAGGATATCCGGTATTGGATCTGGAAAGATTTGGCCTGAGTGTAAAAGCCTACATTCATCTATTGGAAGATGTAATTATTCAAACTCTACAAGAGTACCGAATAACAGCAGGGCGAATTCCTGAAATGACAGGAGTGTGGGTTGACTCTGATCATCTGAAATCAGCACGAAAAATCTGTGCGATAGGTGTGAAAGTAAGCAGATGGGTCAGTATGCATGGATTTGCCTTTAATATTCAAACAGATTTGAGTTATTTTAATACCATAGTTCCTTGTGGAATTAAGGGAAAGGCGGTTACTTCTTTGTCTGAAGAATTGGGATATGATGTTCAAATAAGCGATGTAAAGAATAAAATAAAAAAGCATTTTTCAAATTTGTTTGATGCCAACATGGCAACAGCATGACAGTATTCGGCTTTATGTAAATTGAAAAATTCAATCAAGCTGACAATTGTTGTGAATTCAGCAAAAGGCAGGAACTTTGAGGATATAAAAAAATTAAATAAATAAAAGTAAATCTATGAAAAAGAATTTTACGGTCTGGATTGTAATCGGGATAATCGTTGTTTTTGTTTTAATTATTGTTGGCTATGCGAATGGTGTTTACAATAAAGCAATTGACTACCAGGAGCAGGTGGATGCGAAATGGGGAGATGTTCAAACAGCTTATCAGCGGAGAGCTGACCTGATACCCAGTTTGGTTGCAACAGTAAAAGGAGCTGCAGCAAATGAAAAGGATATATTGACTACTGTAACCAATGCACGTGCCGGTATAAGCAATGCTAAAACTCCGGAAGATATGGAGTTGATGGGAAAAGAAATTAATGCGGCCATTAATCTTGCTTTTGAAGCCTATCCTCAAATACGATCCACTGACAATTTCCGGGATCTTCAGGCACAGCTCGAAGGCACTGAAAACAGGGTGTCTGTTGCCAGGATGAAATACAATGAAGCTGTACAGAAGTTTAATTTACAAATTCGCGGAAAATTCCGGAAAATGGCTTTACGCTGGTTTGAAAGTGATGATGATAATTTCGTAAAACGCGAATTGTTTAAAGCAGATGAAGGATCGGAAGTGGCCCCCAAAGTTGAATTTTAATTATGGGTGATTCCATTTATACCTTTTTTACAGCGGAAGAGAAGCTAGTTATAAGATCAGCTATTGAACAGGCTGAAAAAATGACTTCAGGTGAAATCCGTGTCCATATTGATAATAGATGTGCGGGTGATGTGTTAAACAGGGCAAGCCAATTATTTTCTTCCCTTCACATGCATAAAACCGAACTCAGGAACGGCATTTTATTTTACCTGGCCGTGAAAGACAGGAAATTTGCCATTTTGGGTGATGCAGGTATTAACAAGCTGGTACCTGATGGATTTTGGGAGGAAATCAAGAATGAAATGATGGACAATTTCAAGCGGGGCCAATTTACAACAGGCCTGGAATCAGGGATCCTAAAAGCAGGAGATCAATTGAAGAAGTATTTTCCCTATTTGCCGGGAGAAGATATAAATGAACTTTCAGACGACATATCATTTGAGCAGAAGTAAGCCTATGAAACATCTTCTTATTGCCCTATTTCTGATCTGTACAAGCCTGCTTGCCAAAGCAGAGGACTTTCCAGCTAAGCCAAATCCACCGAGACTTGTAAATGACTTTGCTGGATTACTTAACACAGAGGAAGTTTCCTTGCTAGAGCAGAAATTACAGCAATTTGCACGCAAAACGTCCAACCAGATTGTGCTTGTAAGCATGAAAGACCTGGGTGGATATGATGCCTCAGAATATGCTTTTAAATTAGGTGAGAAATGGGGAGTAGGTCAAAAAAACGAGGATAATGGTCTTGTTGTATTAATAAAGCCTGGTGCTGAAGGCAAGGGTAAAATGTTTATTGCAGTGGGTTATGGACTGGAAGGGATCATCCCGGATGCGGTAACCAAACGAATTATCGAACATGAATTTATCCCTTCTTTCAGGCAAAATAAGTATTATGAAGGAATTGATCTGGGCACCACTGTACTGATGAAACTGGCAGTGCAGGAATTTAATGCAGAAGTATACCTGGAGGAAACCAAACCAGGAGTGGGCTCAGCCTTATTCATCATTATTTTTATGATCGCAATTTCAGTTTTTTCTGGCTTTTCAAGGGCAAGAAGTTATTCAAGGGTAAATAACATTCCCTTCTGGACAGCCCTTTTTCTTATGAGTAGTGCCCGCAGAGGTGGTTCAGGATATGGAAATTTTACCTCCGGTGGTGGAGGTTTTGGTGGTTTCGGAGGATTTGGTGGAGGCGGCTTCGGCGGAGGTGGCGCCGGAGGATCGTGGTAGAATCTTTCCTTTCTTTGAACATGTGCTATTCACCGAAGGGATGCCATTGGAATTACAAGCAAGCAGTATTTTTATTTTCAGCTTAATCCGATTGAATTTCCCTGCCTGAAGCATCCATCATTTGTAACAATTCGGCATTTTTTGAATCATCGATTTCATCCGGATTCCCATCCCACCATTTCTTCCCATCATGAATGAAAACCACATTATCAGCTATTTCAAATACAGATTTCATATCATGGGAATTAATAATGGTGGTGGTATTCAAATCATTGGTAATATCTTTTATCAGCTTATCAATCACCCTTGAAGTTTTTGGATCCAGGCCCGAGTTAGGCTCATCATAAAAAAGATATTTGGGTTGATTCACGATCGCTCGTGCAATTCCAACTCTTTTTTGCATTCCACCACTTATTTCTGACGGATATAATTCAGCTACCTTCATTTCCAGGTTGACCCTTTCAAGGCAGGATTCCACTCTCATTTGAACCTCTTTGGGTGTTTTGTTTGAAAACATTTTCAGGGGGAATGAAATATTTTCAAAAACAGTCATGGAATTAAATAATGCAGCGCCCTGGAACAACATTCCAATCTCTAAACGAACTTTCTTTTGATCCCGGTAGTTCATATTGGTAAAGTTCCTGTTATCATATAAAACACTTCCTTTGTCAGGATGCAATAAACCTACAATGCATTTTAGCAACACAGTTTTTCCACTGCCACTGCTTCCGATAATCATATTGATAATGCCGGCATCATAAGATGTGGAAACATCTTGCAGCACTTCTTTGCCATCAAATATTTTATATACATGGTCTACTTCTATCATGTAATCAGAGTAATAGTTGTGCTAATAGATAGTCAAAAATCAATATCAGGATGGAACTGTGAACAACTGCTTTCGTACTTGCTTTTCCTACTTCAAGAGCCCCGCCTTTTACAACAAAACCCTGATAGGATGAAACAGAACTGATCACAAAGGCAAATGTAAATGCCTTAATAACAGCAAATATGAGGGTGAAAGTTTTAAATGTATGCTGAGCGCCAGCTGAAAAATCTGAAATGGAGCAAATACCAGTGACATGACCAATAAACATGCCTCCTACATGACTTAAAGCTATTGAAATGACAATAAGCATGGGTATGGCGATTACCGAAGCAATTATTTTAGGTGCAATTAAATAAGAAGGAGCATTCACGCCCATCACATCCAATGCATCAATTTGCTCAGAAATTTTCATATTGCCGATTTCAGCAGCTATATTGGATCCAACCCGCCCTGCAAGCACCAGAGCCGTAATTGTTGGAGAAAGTTCCAGCATGGTAGTTTCACTGATTATTTCCCCTATCACACTGTCAACAATCCAGGCAGCAACCAGTTGATAAGCGATTTCCAGCGTAAGCACCATGCCCATGAAAAGAGATATAACAGTAACAATTCCAAGAGATTGTATGCCAATGATATTCATTTCCTGCATAATCCGCTTAATAAAAACCCGATGATTGTCAGGACGACTTCCCGCTTCCTTTAATAGGTAAAGATATTGCCCAAATGACCAGAAGAACTTCATAAGATATTATAGATTCCAATTTGACAGGAATACAAAAGTAATTCAAAAAAAATTCAAATAATAGCTGAAAAGTTAATCCTTCAATTTGGGAATTGAATATGGGAAATTAAATTTTCAATTTATCTTCATCTGTGTCATCGCTATAATCCCTTTCCTCATCTTCATCTTCTTTCTCGGGCAACATATCTTCAGGAATTTCTGCTTCATCAGCAGCAAAGTCAAGTCTCAAATTTCCTTCATCATCATAATCCTCATCTTCTTCAATTATTCGCTCGGCTTCTGTGATTGTCATACGAATTAAGTAGTAGATATCTTCTGTTTCAAAAGGAAGTGCGGATACCTGAAATCCGTCCTTATTATTATATGTTATTAAATGTTCTACAAATCCATGAGAATACGTCATTTTTACCTTGTCGATAACGTCTAAAGGCAGTTTTTCGTAATCCTTTACTATTCTCTTTTTTTCCAACTTTATGAATATTATTAATTTTGTTAATGTGTTAATAATCAAAATTTAGCAAGAAACATCAGTTGTTTTTTAATTCATTAAGACTGCCTATTCTCCCGTTAAATCATAAAATTTCATACATTTAACACAACCAAAATTAAAAAGTGACAGCAATTAAACAAGAGATTTTAATAAAAAAAATGGATATTTTAATATGCCATAAATTTTTATGAACTAGATATTTATAGTGATATTAGCCCAAAATTGCTATATTCGGGGCTTTTAAAAAAATGTGAATGAACACCAAACTGTCTAAAAGAGTAGAAAGATTACAGGAATCAGAAACCCTGAAAATGGCCAAACTGGCACGTCAATTAATAGGGGAAGGAAAGGACATCATTAATTTAAGCATCGGAGAACCTGATTTTGATACCCCTGAACATATAAAAGAAGCTGCAATAAAAGCAATTAATGATAATATCACCCATTATCCACCGGTTGCAGGTTTTACTGAGCTCCGAGAAGTGATTGCTGACAAATACAATAAAGAATTTGATTGCGAATATGATTTTAATCATGTGATTGTGAGTTCTGGTGCCAAACAATCAATAAGCAATGCCATATTAAGTATTTTAGATGAAGGAGATGAAGTGATTGTTCCTTCACCCTATTGGGTATCTTATCCGGAGATGGTCAAACTTTCTGGTGCCAAAATGGTGGTTATCAAAGGGGGTTTGGAGAATAACTACAAAATTACACCCCAACAATTAGAAGATGCGATAACTGACAAAACACGCATGTTTCTATTTAGTTCTCCTTCCAATCCAAGTGGCGGAGTGTATTGCACAAGCGAGTTGGAAGAATTGGCGAAGGTATTCCGGAAATTTCCTAATATTATCATTGTAGCAGATGAAATTTACGACCATATTAATTACATTGGTGGTCCATGTTCTTTTGCTATGATTAGGGATCTGAAAGAGAGAATGGTTATTATCAATGGAGTATCAAAAGGATTTGCCATGACTGGCTGGCGAATTGGTTATATGGTTGCTCCTTTATGGCTAACCTCAGCCTGTAATAAACTGCAGGGGCAGCTCACATCCGGCCCATCCACTATTTCGCAAATGGCTGCCTTTACAGCCTTGTCAACTGATCTAACCCCTACACATAAAATGCGTGATGAATTCAAAAAACGAAGGGATATTGTTGTTGAAATGTTCAATAAAATCCCTGGTGTTAAAACAAATACTCCCGATGGAGCGTTTTATTCACTGGTTGATGTGTCTCACTTCTTCGGAAAGAGTCATGGGAAACATAACATTAACAATAGCAATGATATAGCTATGTACTTATTGGAAGATGGCAATGTTTCTGTTGTTACAGGCACAGCATTTGGTGTGGCAGAGTGTATCAGAATTTCTTTTGCTATTTCTGAAAATAATTTAAGAAGGGCCATTGAAAGAATTGGAAAAAGCCTGGGGAAACTTAACTAATTGAAGTGAAACTTAAAATTCAGGAAGTAAAAAATATCTTCAGTGATTTTCAGAAAAAAAAGATCCTGATCGTTGGAGATGTGATGCTTGATGCGTATTGGTGGGGTCATGTGAAACGAATTTCTCCTGAAGCTCCTGTACCTGTAGTATTAGTAAATAATCGGGAATACAGGCTGGGTGGTGCGGCAAATGTGGCTGTAAATATCAGGCAAATGGGTGCAACACCCCTTTTGATTTCATTGCTTGGTCAGGATGCAGATGGACATGCATTCCTGGATTTATTGGATGAAAATAGCATTAGCAAAGAGTATATATTTCAGTCTGAAAACAGGCCAACAACAGTAAAGTCACGGATTATTGCCAACGACCAGCAACAATTACTGAGGGTGGATAGCGAAATAACGGCCGGTATTAATAAGGATGAATCAGACAGGATCTATCAAAATGCTATATCAGCTATGGCAGAAGCTGATGCGCTGATATTTGTAGATTATGACAAAGGTCTTTTAAGTGCTGGTTTAATAAGAAAGATCATCAAGGAAGCGAATAAAAGAAATATCCCTGTGATTGTTGATCCTAAAAAAGAAAATTTCCTGGAGTATAAAAACGCAACTCTGTTTAAACCCAATTTAAAAGAATTACGTGAAGGTTTAGGGCTCATCATTCCCAAACCTCTTCAAATTGAAGATTTAAGAGAAGCAGCCCAGCTACTTTTCGATAAAATGCATATCCAAATTGCATTTATTACCTTATCGTCAGCTGGAGTTTATATTAATGACGGGAAGAAAGACATGATAGTACCATCCCACAAACGAAGCATTTACGATGTTTCAGGTGCCGGGGATACGGTCGGGGCAATAGCCGCATTGGCTATCTCTTCAGGGATTAAAAACAGCCTGCTGGCGCAGCTTACCAATATTGCAGGAGGTTTGGTTTGTGAGCAGGTGGGAGTGGTTCCTATTGACCGCGAACAATATCTTGAAGAGTGTTTGAGGTTACTTACCTAATATTTCTTTTGTTGTGGTTGTTGCTTCAAACTACGACTATCGATTCCGAGATCATTCTATTGTTCACATTTACAAATTGGCCTGGTTTAAGTTTGCAACTTAATCCTGAAAGGCATTTAAAGACCAGCAGACCTAATTACTCCTTAAAATGATAAACTCATTATTCCCGAATGCAACGCACCGAAAATCCATTTTGTTTTTCACTACCTGCTCTGAATGCTCTCCCGATCTTATAATTCAGATAATGACTCACATCCGGATTTTCAGTCATCCATTCCTGTTGACCAATTTTTACTGATGTATAGATTTTGTCTTTTGTCTTTTTTAATCGTTACCACAGGAAGTAATGATGATGAGTGATGATATGAAAAAATAAGCTAAAATTGCTTTTATTCTGTTCATAAAACATCTTTTGAATTACAATAAATCTGAAGCCAATTCTGCCAGTATGGATCTCTCTCCTTTCTCCATCGTTACATGTCCGTAAAGACCCTGTCCTTTCATTTTATCTATCAGTACGGTTAATCCGTTTGAACGTGAATCGAGGTAAGGAGTATCTATTTGGTAAGGATCGCCTGTAAAAACCACTTTAGTACCTTCTCCAGCCCTCGTGATAATAGTTTTTACTTCATGGGGGGTCAGGTTTTGAGCTTCATCAACTATAAAATAGACTTTTGACAAACTACGACCCCTGATATAAGCCAGGGGAGTGATCATTAATTTTTCATTTTTCAGCAATTCATTGATGCGTGTAAATTCTGTCGATTCTTCTTTAAACTGATGTTTAATAACTGTCAGGTTATCAAAAAGGGGTTGCATATAGGGATCGAGCTTACTGGTAATATCTCCAGGTAAAAATCCAAGATCACGATTTGATAAGGGAACAATGGGTCGTGCAAGCAAAATTTGCTTGTAATCTTTACGCACCT
Source organism: Bacteroidota bacterium (assembly GCA_016776505.1). Lineage (GTDB taxonomy): Bacteria > Bacteroidota > Bacteroidia > CAILMK01 > JAAYUY01 > JABINZ01. Next base: position 27,091 of record JADHTG010000031.1, on the reverse strand, counting down.
GTAAGGCGGCAGCCAGTGCCATGAGGGTTTTTCCTGTTCCAGCTTTCCCGGATAAAGTCACCAGGCTAACTTCAGGATTCATTAGCGCATTCAAAGCAAAGGCCTGTTCTGCATTTCTGGGAGTTATGCCATATGCCCGAATTTTTTCAACCTGGCGGAAAGTATGGGTCTCCTTATGGAATACCGTTAGGATACTTTTATTGCCATTTCGCAGAATAAAATACTCATTTGGACTAGGGCTTGATTGAACCCCGCTTTGTTCAAGATCAATGAATCCCTGTTGGTAAATCTTGTCAATTACATCCGAATGGATGTTTTCAACAAGATTCTTCCCGGAATATAGTTCATCGATATTTTTGATCTTTCCTGTTTCGTAATCCTGAGAATTGATGCCCACACTTTTGGCTTTCATCCTGAGATTAATATCTTTTGAAACCAGGAATACATTTTCCGGGCCTTTTTCTTTTGCCAGGTTAAAGGCTACTGATAGAATACGGTGATCAGGTTTATCTTCCCAGAAAACACCCTTGAGTTTTTCATCAAAAATAGTATTGGTACTGACAAATATTTCTTCCCCTGTGTCTAATTTAACCCCTTCACTCAGCAAAACATCTCCAAAAATAGTATCGAGTTCACGCGCGAATTCACGCGCATTGTAATTTATTATTTCATTGCCACGCTTAAATTTATCAATCTCTTCAAGCAGTGTTATGGGAATTACAACAATGTTGTTTTCAAAGGTGTATATACTTTGGTAGTCATAAAGCACTACATTGGTGTCAAGGACAAAAATTTTCTTCTGTTTGGATTTTTTAGTCATTTAACATTTTTCAATTCAAAGAACATAAAACGGGCGAAATTTACGTCAATATTGAAACGATCAGAATGTAAATTATGCACAACAGGGTTGATAAAGGGATTCTGACACTTTGGTGCATCCGAATTTATTTGATGCAAAGAAGATTTTTTTGAGTATTTAAGGATAGTATTTCCCCTGCCAGCTATCCTTTTCCTCAAAGAGATTTTCCAGTTTATTTACTATTTGTTCATATTTCACCTGATTCCAGGCCGTGTTTACTAAAAACTCTACAGGAATCTCAGAGGCAATTCGTTCAATAACAATGTCAGGCCTGAAAATTTCCAGAAAACAAAGCAGAAAATCAAGGTATTCATCCAGTGAAAACTGTACAAATTCTTCAGGGTATTCCCGAAAATAAGTTTCCATCTCCGTATTTTTCAATATCTGCAACTGGTGGAATTTTATAGAGTCCAAAGGGAGTTTTGAAAGAACTTCAGCTTCATAAAGCATCATTTCTTTTGTTTCTCCGGGCAAACCAAAAATAATATGTCCTCCTGTATGCAAACCTCTCGCAGCAGTTTGATTTATCATGTCAACAGTTTGTTCAAATCCATGCCCTCTGTTTACTTTTTCAAGGGTATCATCGAATACGGATTCAATTCCGAACTCTACTGATACGAAGTATTCTTTTGAGATATCCTCCAGAAGGTTTAAAACAGCATCATCCATGCAATCAGGCCTGGTTCCAATGCAAATCGCCTGGACTTCGGGGAACTCCAAAGCAGCCCGGTATCTTTCTTCTAATATGTCAACAGAAGCATATGTGTTAGTATAGGCCTGAAAATAGGCCATAAATTGCTGGGGCGTTTTGTATCGTTTTTTATAATGACTAATACCTGTTTTCAGTTGCTCTTTTATGGACTTGTCAGCATCACAAAATTTAGGTCGGAAGGCCTCATTTGAGCAAAATGTGCAGCCTCCCTTTCTTGTTGTTTCATCCCTGTTAGGGCAGCTGAAACCTGCATCAACCGCTATTTTTTGAATCCGTCTTCCAAATTTTTTCTGCAAAAAGTTAGAATAGGTATTAAAGCGCCTGTGGTGTCCCCAAATGTAGGGTGTGCGAGAGTTCAATGTTCAATTATTTTCGGTTAAAACTTGAATGAGCTAAATCATTGAAGCAAAAATATCAAAAAAGGAGTATAAAATATGCCAATCAGTATGGAAGCTGAAACCAGGCTTGCTGCAAATTCCTTGTCTAATTCCTCCATGGAAGCAAAAGTTAAAGTATTAAATCCAATGGGTGCAGCAGAACCTATGATCACAATGGTGCGGTTTAATCCTTCCAAACCAAATAGCCAGCTAAGAAGGATCCCCAATCCCAGTCCAATTCCCATGCGAATAAATAATCCAGCGGCCACCAGCTTGATTTTATGGGGTTTTGGATTGAAAAATATACCTAAACTCAGCATCATTAAAGGAATCGTCATATCACCTGAAATATCCAGGAAATGATAGAGTGTAAAAGGAATTTTCAGCTGAGCTAGGTTTAATATAATGGCTATAAATAATGCCCAGAGAGGAGCTGAAACAAGAAACTTTTTAATTATCGTTTTATTTCCTGCTCCTTTATTCCCAAATTTAACAGCCTGGTAGTAGATAAAGCTAAAAACCAGCAGTCCGTTTGTAAAATCAAATAATAATAACCTGGCAACGCCATCATCACCAAAAGCAGCCATGATAAAAGGGATTAAAAATCCATTATTCAATATAAGTGTTCCAATAAGAAAAGTCCCGAAAGTCAATTTCTGCAATTTAAAAGCCTTGCCTGTGAACAGGCTAATGAAATAAACAGCACATATGACAATGAAGGAGCAAAAGGGCAGATAAACCAATTGCAGATTTAATTCCAAAGAGGATATGGACACGATAACTAATGCCGGGAGTGAGACATTAAAAATGACCCGGATCAACATATCTCCATATTTGACCGGCAAGACGTTCAGGATCTTCAGAATATACCCTAAAAGGAAAATCAATAATACAGGAAGAATTTTAAAGAGGATAATTTCCATATGCCCCGTTTTGTTAGATAAAATTCAAAAATAGTATAAGTGATCATATAATGTAGAAGGCTGTTTGACTCTTTCTGCAGCAAGGATCCAAGCAAGAAATTCGATTTATCAGGATTATCAGGTGAATTGATCTAATTTTACTGTCTGTTAAAATAATAAAGGTGATGAAACACACATGGATGATCGTTGTAAATCCTCAGGCAGGGAATGGGAAAGGGTTGAAAAAATGGCCTGTGATACAAGATTACCTGGATAAGATGCAAGTAGTATATGATTCATTTTTTACAGAATATCCAGGACATGCCATAGGAAAGAGCAGCGAGTTTATCAAACAAGGCTACAGAAAATTTGCTGTAGTAGGTGGTGACGGTAGTTTGAACGAAGTAGTCAATGGTATTTTTATTCAAAAAGAGGTGCCTACAAGCGAAATGCTTCTGGCCAATATACCTGTTGGAAACGGAAATGATTGGGGTAAAACCTATTCTAATCCTGTATCGATAGAGCAATCCGTTGAATTATTGATCCACGGGAAAAAATTCAGGCAGGATATTGGTAAACTGACCTATTTTTCAGATGGGAAAAGCAAATACAAATATTTTATCAATATTGCTGGTTTTGGATTTGATGCCCTGGTAGTCAGGGATGTGCAGAAAGCCAAGGAAAAAGGCAGATCAGGGACCTTCATATATTTTTTAACCCTGCTTTTAGACTTGTTTAAATCCAGGAATAAGGAAGCTATAGTAATCCTTGATGATCATACGGATAAAGCAAGATTGCTAAGTATAGCTGCCGGCATATGCAAATACAATGGGGGAGGAATGATGATATTACCATTCTCAAAACCTGACAGCGCTTACCTGGATATTACCATGATTGGGGATTTAAGTAAATGGGGTGTGATTAAAAATGTTTTACGCTTGTTCAATGGCAGTTTCGTTAAGATCTCAAAAGTTATTTTACGTTGTGGAAGACACTTCAAATTACAATCTGATATACCCTTTCTGGTAGAAGCTGATGGTGAATTCCTGGGTGAATCACCAGCTGAAATTGAATTAATTCCCGCGAGCCTGAATGTCCTGGTAAATTCGACTAACTTTGAGGTGAATCCTAAACTAAAGAAGTATGCACCCAGTACTATTTAAAATTCCCTGGCCCGACTTTTTACCTGGTCCGGATCATTTAACTGTTCATTCTTATGGTTTTTTCATAGCCCTGGGCATACTCGCAGCCTATACTTATGCATCCTGGAGAGCGAAAAAAGAAATGGGGATCAGCCAGGATACGATTACCTCTTTGTTGATTTACATTGTGATTGCTGCTGTTGTTGGCGGCAAGGTATTCACTTGGTTTGAAAATCCACGCTTTTATTTTTCTGATCCGGCCAACCTGCTCAAAAATTTCAGCAGTGGTTTTGTATTTTATGGATCTTTAATATTCGCAATACCCACGATGCTGTTCTTTTTCAAAAAGCACAAGATTCCTGTGCTTCAAATGCTGGATATCATTGCAATAACAGCACCTATTGTACATGCGTTTGGTCGTTTCGGTTGTTTTATGGCCGGATGTTGTCATGGGATTCCAACAGATAGTTTTTTAGGAATTACATTTTCAGATCCTCATTGTGCAGCCTATCCAAAGGATATGCCGCTTCATCCAACTCAATTATATAGTGTTCTTCTGCTGCTTTTAATCATACTGATACTTTCATTAATCAAATCCAGGAAACAGTTTCATGGGCAGCTGTTCCTCATTTACCTTGCATTATATGCAATCGGTAGGAGTATTATTGAAATTTTCAGGGGTGACGAAGGTCGTGGTTATGTGATAGAAGATTTTCTTTCAAATTCTCAATTTATCTCCCTGTTTGTGATTGCCGGAGTAATCTATTTCTATTTCCGCCTTCAAAAAAGACAAAATAAGAAAGTAAAACAGGGAGAGGCGAAGGCTACAAGTCAAAACGAGGATTAAATTAAGTATTTGCTGATCCTGTAATTGCCCTAAAATTATCTAAACAATACCAGAACAATTGATAAGGCCTAATTAAATGATCCAAAGATTAAATGAATGTTCATAAAAGCCTGTTTTAGTGACATTCATATCCAATTCTGTTAAAATAAATCAATATGGTTTCTTCTGCCTCGGGCAACATTCGATCTGTTAGCTTTTTGTTTTTGATAACATCATCGATCATTTTACAGGCTTTGCATTTATTCACATTAAAGATAGATTGAGCAGATGTTATCGCCAATATCATATTGATCGTATAGTCATTTGGCTCCATCTCTTTGGCCTTTTTCAGGTAGGGGATAGCAATTTTCGGACTAAAATAATCATCCATGACTAATAAATAACCCAGGCAGAATAATTCGTCTGCAGTAAGCTTATCCTGGTATTGAACGAAATCATCAGAATGGTATTTCTTGTTTAAAAAGGAAATAAAGCGGTTTGAATTGTCTTTACCAAGAATTTCAAATGAAAGCGCATTGATGATTGCAGCTTTTAAATCAAGTGATAATTTGGGTGAAAGTAGGTAGTCGGCCACCTCGTTGTCAAGAAATCCTTTCAATTCAGCTTTCTCTACCATTTTGAAATCAAGGTAAGCGGTGTAAAACGGGGTATGAGTAATGGGAGAACCTGACCATATAACAATAGGTATCAAGCAAAACAAAAAAACACTTAGTATTGATTTACGCACTGAAAATATTTTTTTCAAAAATAAGGTCATTTGTTTTTGTTGAAAAATTTTAATTATTCATTAAAACCACCCTCTTTAAAATAGAAATATTGTTTTTTTATTCTGTAAAAGTAATCTTTATCGCAATCACACTTCCTGTCTTTCTTATATTTTCGAATGGTTTTTACTTTCAGATCCAGTAAATGGTCCTTATTGTAATCCTTAATTGTGTAGAAATAGGATTTAGAAAGGGGCGATATATTTTTTACTGCCGATCTCCTGAAGTGATAACCATCCATTTGAAACAAAGTGTCAACAGCAGATCTGTCAAGTGACAGGATATACATTTTATTTGAAATCATAGTTTCTTCGGCATTTTCAGTTTCAACAAGGAGCTCGTCCACCTGATCCTTATTAAAATCTATCAGTTCAAAATGATCTATTGCGTCAGAATACCATAAAACATGGGTTTTGTTTGAATCAGCCAATGCGATAAGCAGTGTAGTGCCTGATTTTCCTGAGCTGGTTACAACCAGGATGTTGGAATTGGCTGGAGAGTATAATATCTTCAAGTTCTCATTATCAATATTTAAAGTATCATTGAATGAATACATAGAAAAACCAGATGAGTCTATACTATTATTAATCTTTATCTTAGGATTGATTGTTTGAGTTAAAGAATGTAAACTTAAGCTAAGGAAAGTAAGAATAATAGATAAATTAATAAGTGCTTTATTACACGCGCTCTGGATATCGTTATTTCGACTTTTTATATTCATCAATTAGGCTCATGTTCTGCTCGCCGGGTTCATCTATAAAAGTCGTTAATTTTAGCTCATTTAATCCTTTATCCCAAAACACCACCGGCATGATTTCATCCCCATATTCACCGTTCGAACTGACATATGATTCACTGTAATCACATAAACTGAGCATATAGTGTCCCCTGCCCTGATGTTGATAGAGCTTGACATCCTCAATCTTTTCAAAATAAATACTTACTTTTCCATTCAGCAATCCATCCTGTTCATATAATTTATACCTTTTTATCTTGCAATTCGGGTAATCTTCCTGCAGCTTATTTCCTTCCATATATTCACTAGTTAGTTCAGTATAGTCCTTTTCCGACATATCAAGATCTTCTTCCATAGCCGACATGATATTGTGATAAATAATAGTCAGTTTACCGCTTCCATCTTTTTTTAGCTCAAAAACATACTCTTTTTTCTCGCAGGTCAGACATCCTGATAAAACGAGTAAAATAAAGATTGCCAAGCTGCCTGTTATCAGATATTTCATCCTATTTTATTGAGTAATTCCTAAATTTATTTTGATTTTTTTATTCGCTTTTTTATCTCTTTAATTTTCAAATCCAAATGAAGGTCCTTTGATCCGAAAGGTAAGGGTAATAAATCAGATATTTTAGTAATAATAATACCGGACAAATCAGAATTTGCACAAATAACTTCCAGGTCGATGGAAGATATCTGGCTAGATTCATAGATTAACTGCCTGCATCTGCCACAAGGAGTCGGTGTTTTGCCTTTGTTTTCAGAATTAAATCCTCCGCAAACTGCTATTGTGGTAATTTCCGGATCTCCTGATGAAATGGCCTGCTGTATGGCACCTACTTCCGCACAAATGGAAAGTCCGTAAGAGGAATTTTCCATGTTAGCTGATGAATATATTCCCCCCTTTTTTGTTCTGACACTGGCGCCTACAAAGTAATCCGAATAAATATTGTAGGCTTTTGACATCACTTTTTGAGCGGAAAATACCAGTTCTTGTTGTGTGGTTGACAAATCCTTAAATGACACATGATTTACTCCCATCGGCATAAATTATCTGTCAAAATTATCTCAATTAATCATTTTGATATGAAAAATTTATTAACAGTATGTTTGTGAGAATCAGGCCGGAAAGTATACCAAAAGAATTGAATAAGAGATCTGCCGGGTTGAAGGTGCGATCAGGAATCCACAATTGATGAATTTCATCAGCAAAAGCTATGGCTGTTCCTATGAGCCAAATCAAGACCAGGCTGATCGGTTTAAATGAAGTATTTTTCTTCCACAAAACAAAAAGCATAGCCAGTATAAAGTATTCGACAAAATGAATGAAATAATCGGTTCGCACGAGACCAATTACTTCTTTTTCAAGAACCGGCAGACTGGGAATAGAGGAAACACCCAATATAAGAATTAACCAGCACCAAAAAAGATACTTATAAAGAGTTTGATTGCTTCTTTTCATGGGTGAATTGAGTTAAGCATCTGCATTTAATCTTGTTTCAGGTAAGTATCCAACCATCCAAAAAACTCTCTTTGCCAAAGCACTGCATTCTGGGGTTTTAATACAAAATGAGTTTCTTCAGGGAAAATCAGGAGCCGGCTCTTTACCCCCAGCAACTGGGCAGCATTAAATGCTTCCATACTTTGAGTGTATGGGATCCTGAAATCATTTTCTCCACTTATGATCAATATGGGAGTGTCCCAGTTTTTTACGAATAAATGGGGGGAAAATGAATAACTCACAGGGCTTGGATCTTCCCAATAGGCACCTTCATAATCCTTATTTACAAAGAAATATTCTTCCGTGGAGCCATACATGCTTTCAAAATTGAAGATTCCGCAATGAGAAATAAAAGCTTTAAAACGGCCTTCATGATGTCCTGCTAACCAAAATACAGAATAGCCCCCGTAACTTGCACCCACAGCTCCCAGCTTATTTTTGTCCACATAGGGTTCCATGGCCATTTCATCGATAGCACTGAAGTAATCTTTCATGTTTTGACCTCCATAATCACCGCTGATCTGATCGTTCCATTCCTGTCCGAATGTAGGCAATCCCCTTCGGTTAGGAGCAACGATAATGTATCCGTGAGCTGCCATGATCTGGAAGTTCCACCTGTATGAGAAAAATTGACTCACGGCGCTTTGGGGACCTCCCTGGCAGTATAAAAGGGTGGGATACTTTTTGTTTGGATCAAAATCAGGAGGATAGATAATCCAGGTCAGCATATCTTTCTCATCAGTAGTTTTAATCCATCTTGCCTCAACCCTGGCCAGTTTGATTTGATCATAGATCCATTTATTTGTAAAAGTAAGCTGTGTTTCTTCCCCTGAGTTCATCTCCACCGAGAAAATTTCTGTAGCTTTCGACATGCTCATTTTACAAGCCAGCAGTGCGTTTTTCCCTAAAACATAAGACTGGTAATTATGAACTCCCTCCGTGATTTGAGTAATGTCCCTTGTTTCGATATCGATCTTGTATATTTGATAAGTAGCATTTACACCACTGGTGAAATAGATTGTTTTGTTGTCTTCAGCCCAGGTAAATTGTGATGCATTCTGGTCGAATCCTTCAGAGAGATCCACCAATTCATTTGTTTCAAAATAATAAAGCATCATTCTTTCCTTATCTGCCTCAAATCCGTCTTCCTCCATGCTTTTCCAAACAATCATTTTTCCATTAGGTGAAAAAACCGGATCATGATCATATCCTTCCAATCCATTTTCTGTCAGGTTGGTTGTTTCTTTGCTTTGGAGATCATAGATATAGATCTCTGAATTGGTACTGAGTGTATATTCCCTGCCAAACTTTTTCTTGCAGGCATAAGCCACTTTGCTCCCATCAGCACTCCAGTTGATCTGTTCCATGCCACCCCATGGATTCATGGGAGTATCAAATCGTTCTCCTTCCATGATGTCTACAGCCTCTTCAATTGCTCCGTCAGAATAAGCTGCAACAAAAACATGACTGTAAGCATAGTCATGCCACTGGCTCCAATGCCTGTACATCAAATCATTGATTATCCGGACATTGGCTTCGGGAAGATCTTTGTAAAGATCCAGTGTTGTATGATCTAGTTTTACATCGGAGGCAAATACAATATGTTTTCTATCGGGAGCATACAAGAAGCCATTTATCCCGTTTTCAATATTCGTGATTTTCAGTTTGTCGCTTCCGTCGGGATTCATTTCCCAGATTTGGGCCCCATCCTCATCAACTGTTATAAAACCAATTTTATTACCATCAGGCCGCCAGATTGCATTGAAAGATGATTCTTCTAAATCACCAGTGAGTATCTTGGGCTCTCCTCCATCAGCGGGAATTGAATAAATGTCACTTCTGCCTGTATTACCTTGAAGATTATACTTTTTAATGCCATATATCAGATTGTTTTTATCGGGTGAAATTTGGATGTCAGTACCTAGCCTGCCAAAACTCCACATCATTTCTGGTGTCAGTTTGCCGTTTGCCTTATCAAAAATGCCAGTATCATTTGCATAGGAAACCTCCTCTGTTGTTACTTCAGAGTCATTTTTTTTGTTACAACTGCTTAAAATGAAGGAGACAGCCAATAGAACAATTAAATAATATTTCTGCATGAAACTAATTTTAGGAATGGATAAAAATAAGATGCGAAATTAAAGAATATGATTTAATTTCAATCAGGATGATGGGTGCTTCTGTAGATTAATTTTCCCCCGTTAATTAGGTCTATAGCAGCTTGCGATCAACTCATTAGGCTGATGAAATAAGATGATTTTCAAATTCTATTATTTGAAACCCAGGCTGGATTTTGGTTCCGCCAAGTCGCTTTTGACCTTCAGCATTTTCAGCAAAGCAAGGGCTGCTTCCTCTCCTTTGTTTCCTGCTTTTCCACCAGCCCGGTCCAAAGCCTGCTTTTCAGTTTCAGCTGTGATGACACCAAATGCAGCCGGTCTGTTGTATTTGATAGCTAACTGTCCGATGGTGAGGGCAACACTTTCAGAGATGAATTGAAAATGGGGAGTTTCACCCTGAATAATGCATCCCAGGCAGGCCACTCCATCCACATTCCTGTATTCAAACATCCATTGTGCTGCTAATGAAAGTTCATAAGAACCTGGTATCCATTTTAATTCAATGTGGTTTTCGGATATCCCGAATTTCTCCAGTGTTTCTATACACTTGCGGAGGAGGGACGAGGTTATTTTGATATTCCATTCTGAAACTACGATACCAATATGAAGCTTTTCTGCTTTTTTAACAGGCAGAAATTCAAATTCAGCAGATGGTTCACTTTTAACAGGCATAAAATGTTTATAAACCGGCATGTGCTTTAGCCCTGCCAATGTATTTATCTGCATTATTCGCTTCCTGAGAATCTTTAAAATCTTCTTTGATTCTTTCGTATACTTTGATGGCCTTCTTATAATTATCCTGGTGCTCAAGCACAGCACCTGCTTTCATGAGAAAAATAGGAGTAGTGAATGTGTTTTCAGATGCATTAGCAGCTTTCATATAATATTTTAAGGCATTGTCATATTCTTCAAGCTCCGAATAGCAATCTCCAATAGCACCTAATGCAATAGGCTTTAGCATCAGGCTGTTTGTTTTGAATTTTTTAAGATGAAAGAGGGCTTCTTCGTAATCACCCAGCTTCAAATAACAAATACCTGCGTAATATCGCGCCAGGTTGCCTGAAGGGGTTATTTTAAATTCATCGATGATATCAAGAAAACCATAGTAACTTTCAGCAGATCCATTTAATGCCAATTCAAAAGAATCTTTGCCAAAATAGTCTTCAGCAATAAACATCAGGTCCTGTGCCTGTAATTGCTGTGGTTTGATGATTAAATTCTTATATCCGAAAATTCCGATCAGGATGACAAGTATAGCCCCCAGGACATAGGTAAGCTGCTTTTTGTACTTTTCAAAAAAGTTTTCGAGTTTGGTTCTGTTTTCCTCGGTAAAAATGGGAATTTTAAAAGCAGCCTCTGTATTATCTTGTTTTTTCTTAGCCATTAGAATATTTAATTAAAGCGCAAATTTATTCGATTTTATTCAAAGCGGTGTTAATTATTCTTAAAAATTGATAATGAGATGATATAGTGTGATAAAATAGCTCCCCTGACAGGGTTCAGAACCCTGTCAGGGGGTTTCTTACTTATGCACTTTCCTTATAAATTCTTCCACTTCAGGCACACCACCCTGGTAAACTAAATAACCATTGTATGGCTCTCTTTCTGTGATATCAGAATTCATGGGTGTGAGCATGATTTCCTTGACTTTTTCAGGATTTTCGGTCTGACCCAGTGTCCATCCCAATTTAATATAGGCCGTTTCAGGAAGCATATTGGCTAGTGGAACAACGCCTTTGGCCATCATATCACGGCCTGTATCATACACAAACATATGCACATAGCCCCAGATAGTCTGAACAGTCATAAAAACATTAACGCCTTCCTTTTGAGCTCTTTCCAGGGCAGGATAAAGTTCTGTATTTACATGACCCAATCCTGTTCCAATAATGACAATTCCTTTGTAACCCTGATCTATCATGGAATGCATGATATCGGGTTTCATACCGGTATAATAATACAACATGGTCACTTTATCACTGAAAAAGGGCTTGATTTCCACTTCCATTTCTTTTCGTCTGTGATTGTATTCCTTTTTCATTGGGATCACTCCCTTGCGTGTAACACTTGCTACAGGAATGTCTCCAATAGTCCTGAAAGTGGAACGATAACTGGAATGCATTTTACGGACGCGAGTTCCCCTGTGCAATAATGCATATTCGTCAGAGGTAGGACCAAACATGCAAACCATTACTTCGGCAATATCAGAATTGCCTGCGGTGTACATGGCATGCATTAAATTCAATGCAGCATCAGAGCTGGGACGATCAGAAGACCGTTGGGAGCCCACCAAAACAATGGGTATGGGAGGATTTATGATCATATAAGATAGGGCAGCCGCGGTATGCTGCAAAGTATCAGTACCATGACCAATTACAATTCCATCAATCCCTTTTTCAATTTCCTTCTTAATGGCGTGAGCCAGGGAAATATATTGTTTTGGGCCCATGTTTTCGCTGAACACGGCAAATACCTTTTCAGTATCCAGGTTGCAAATTTCAGCCAGTTCAGGCACAGCTCCATAAAGTTCTCCGGGGGAAAAGGCAGGAATTACTGCTCCTGTTCTATAGTCCAAACGGGAAGCTATAGTTCCTCCTGTTCCAAAAAGCTTAACATGAGGCAATCCTTTTGTAACGGGAAATGCTTTTTCAGGAATTTGATAATTCGCTTTTTTATAACCGGTTTCCCTGATGTTTGTGATTGTATTAATATCCAAACCCACATTATATCCTGTTATAATTTTCAGGACAATGTGTTCATCGTCAGTATTTTCTGCCCTGGGAAGTATGGTGCCTTCGAATTTCCCCCTGCTTGTTTCAGCTTCAACCTGAGCCCATACGCGCGCGCCATATTTTTTTAATGTGGCCAGTGCCTTGCCTTTATATCCTTGAAAAATATCTTCGTTCATTATGATCAACTAATTTATTGAGAATCGACTAAGTGTTTCAGTTCAGCAAAACGAATGTTTCCCCTCGCTAATTTTGAAACCTGGCCCATCACCCAATGAGAATCGACTTCTTCTTTTTCAGAAATCTTGATTTGTTTGAATTTCTCCTTCAGGAAGGGAATTTTATCTGCCAAATCATCTTTGCTTATGGGCTTATAGTTTATCTCGGTCAGAACAGAATCAAAATCCATTTTTGGATGTTGATAATACTCAATTAACATGCTTTTGGCAATCGATAAATCCAGCTTTTTATCATGCAGGTATTTAAACAGATCATACAATCTTTCATAGCTGAACTCCTGTGGACACAGGAAGTTGTTTTCAATGAATTTTAACTTATGTCCGAAGAAAGTGCCGATAAATTGATGACTAATTCCCAGCTTTTCATGGATCTTTTCCATGATTGGGATCAGGTTTCTTTTCAACAAGTAGGTGTATGTATCCTGAGGGACATCCCATGATTGCAATTGATCAATTCGTTCATGGATATCCATGGGTAATTTTTTCCTGATCTGATCGATGAATTCATCTTTTAATGGAATAGGCTCTGAGTCTGTATCCGGGTACATACGGTCAGCACCCGGCAATACCCTTTCAAAAATGGTGGTTCCGTTGGCAAATGATTTCCTGGTCTCATTGGGAACTCCGGCAAATGCCATTCTGCATCTTTCATCTATGGTTTCTATGGCTGTCGGAATATCTTCCTCCGGTCCCCAGAAAACAATCCATGCATCATTTTGAGAAATGCCCAATAATGTGCATATTTTATTGAAATTGGATTCGGTAATTACTTTTTCAATTTTTTCGGAATGTATCATATTAGGTTTCTCAATACAGGCAATCACTTTCAGCCTGTCGGATATTTCATCTGCAAAAATCTTTGAAGGTTGTGTGAAATGAGACAATAAACCTTTGAATTGGGGAAGTTTGACTGCTACAATTTTAAAGTTATTTTTCTTTGCCTGAATGAGGGGCTCATAGCTGTATTTGAAGTCTTCAGCTTTCAATTCCACTTTCGTTAATTTCCAGCTATTAATATCCTCCACTTTTTCTTTCAGCAATTTCCGGATATGCAATAAAGCATACTGTCGAAAAGCCTCATTATGTGTCAGTTCTGGCATCCAATTGGTATGAGCCACGCCCTTAATTTCAACACGTGTGCCCCCTTCGCAGCTTACGTTCACATCCGCCCTGGTAGATCCAATACCCGTTCTGACTTTGCCTGTGCTCCTGTTGAGAAAACGAATATAATCAGCACCTTCCTTCACCTCATCGGGATTGGCAAAATCGGGATAAGTAACTGTTTCTATCAAGGGCATGCCCAGGCGGTCGGTTTTATAGGTTCTCCAGTGTCCAATGTCAGATATTTCACGACATGAATCTTCTTCCAGGCTTAACTGAATTAATCTTACTTTTTTATTTCTTAACTGAATCTCTCCTTCCACTCCCAAAATGGCCGTTCTTTGGAATCCTGTTGGAATACTTCCATCCAAATATTGTTTCCTCGTAATATGAACCTCCCCAACAATGTTCAACTTACTTAAAATGGAAATCTCCAGTGCTTTTTCCAGGGCTTCTTTATCAACAGCAAAAGGGGGTGTATCATCCACTTCATAGGTACAGGCCGTTTCATTTTTAATCTTGTAAATGATGTTTTTCCTGGTTTTAAATTCCATGAGGGCTGTGCCATCGTATTCTCCCAGTTCGCTTAAGGTGGGTCGCATGTGGCGTACAATTTCTGCATCATAATCCTCACTCTGGTTGTAAAGTCCCGCAGGACAACGGCAAAATAACTTATGCTTGGTTAAAAGCTGCTGATGTACTTCCAAACCTGACATGAAACCAATCCGATCATAATCCGTCTGTTTGGCTTCTTTACGGTCCACATAACCAATGGCTTTTTTGCTTTCTTCATAATTCTGAACCGGATTGAATGTTCGTGTCATTCCTTTTCTATTTGTAGTGGAAATAATCCTATTTTTTAAAAGACTCAAACCTACATGAATTTTGTAAAAGGAAATATTATTAGGGAAAGTATTTTGGGGTAAAATAATACATAAAGTACTTTTAATTAACTCATAAAGCTTTGTTATTTGAAATAATTCTAATTAACTACCTTTGCTGGCTATTTAATCGCAGATGTTTTAGTAGAAATGAAGATCAGACTTGTAAAGGGCGGAGTTTTTCCTATTCTTGAGAATAAAGAGGGAGAAGTTGATTCTCAAATGCTCCAAACAGGCTTTGATGTTTCAGGAACCATACAGGGGGAAGGAAAACTAAGCGGAATCCCCAGCCTCTTTATTCGCCTGGCAGGTTGTAATTTACGTTGCAGCTGGAAGGCTTTTGATGGAAGTCTTGATTTTTGTGACACACCCTATTCATCGCATAAGCTGGAAGATTTTGACGAACTGGATGTAGAGGAGATCATAGCGATTGTGAAAAGGAATTTACATGGAATCCGGCATATTATTTTATCAGGAGGCGAGCCTACATTACAAAATCTTGGAGTAACAAAATTAGCACAAGAGCTAAAAAAACTCCGTCTTCATATCACCATGGAAACGAATGGAATTTTGTTTTTCCCGCAGCTTGCCAGGTACATCGACCTGTTTTCTATTTCGCCCAAATTAAGATCTTCAGAACCGGATAAAGAGAAAATTTCTAAAATGGATTTCCCCATTGAAGAAGTGCTTGTTGATCAGCATAAAAGTATCAGGAAAAACCTGGAAAGCATTCAGAAATACATAAACTATTGCCATACCAAAGACGATTACTATGGAGATCATCCCAAGGCCGAATTAAAAAGACGATCAGACAAGGATTTTCAATTGAAATTCGTGATCAGCAAAGCTAATGAGGACGAAGAAATAAAGCAGGAATACTTGGACCAGCTGGGAAACTGGACCCCTGAGGATATCTTGCTGATGCCTTTGGGCAGTTCGCGAAACTTTCTTGAGAAAACATCTCATATGGTAGCTGCAATGGCTGTCAAAAACCGTTGGCAATACTGCCCGAGAATTCACATCGACTTGTTTGATAACACCCAGTATGTGTAATTCGGTTTGGCATACCGGTCTTATTTAATCGCTCGGATATAATAATTAAGAAATCTAAATATTAATATAATTGTAAATTTGTTTCACATTAATTTATAGGCACCCATGAAATACACCCTCCCTGAACTCTATAACTATTCTTTTGCGCATTATGCCGATCTTTTATCGCTGGGTTTTATTGGCGAAGATTCCTATAGCTATGCTGAATTGGAAAAAGAGGTTGATTCGGTTATTGATTTGCTGGAACAGCAGGGGATCCAAAAAGGGGATAAGGTGGCCATCCTCAGCAACAGCATGCCCAATTGGGGGATCAGCTTTTTTGCGATGAATTTTATGGGTGTTATTGCCGTTCCGATATTGCCTGATTTTCATACCAGTGAAATTGCAAATATTTTAAAACATGCAGAGTGTAAGGGGCTGTTTGTCTCTAAAAATCTGTATCATAAAGTGAAGACTTTTGATTCGAAGGTTTTAAAATTTCGAATTCTGGTTGATAATTTTAATGAAATCAAAACAGGTGAAGATGTGGAGGAAGTGGCTGTCCGCTTTAAAAACCCGGGACTCAAAAATCAATCAAAAGATAAATACAAGGTGCAGGAAAATGATATCGCCTCTATCATATACACCAGTGGTACAACGGGATCTTCCAAAGGAGTGATGTTGTCGCACAAAAATATTGCCTATAATGCCTATCATTGTAAATCCATTTACCAGGTAAAATCAACTGACATTTTGCTGTCCATATTACCTTTATCTCATTCCTATGAAAATACCATTGGTTTAATTCTTCCTGTTATCAATGGTGCATCTGTAAAATATACGAAAAGTCCGCCTACACCCACTGTTTTAATGGCTGCTTTGCAAGAGGTCAAACCTACAGTCATGCTGGCGGTTCCCCTGATTATGGAAAAGATTTATAAGGGAAAAATCCTGCCTGAAATTAATTCAAAAGCCATCACAAAAGCCCTTTATAAATTTGCTCCAACGCGAAAACTTTTAAACAAAATTGCAGGGAAAAAACTTCATCAATCTTTTGGAGGAAAGCTTGAATTTTTTGGTCTGGGAGGAGCTAAAGTTTCTGCTCCGGTTGAATCCTTTATGAAGGAAGCAAATTTTCCCTATGCGGTTGGTTATGGTTTAACTGAAACAGCACCCATGCTTTGCGGAACAACTCCTTTCAATAGTGAGTTTCAATCCACGGGCGTTCCGATGGAAGGAGTAGAGATAAGAATAAATGAGCCTGATCCGCTTAGCGGAGAAGGGGAAGTATGGGCCAAAGGTCCAAATGTAATGCTCGGGTATTATAAAGAACCGGAATTAACAAAACAGGTCATTACAGCTGATGGCTGGTTTAAAACCGGTGACCTGGGAATCATTGATGAAAAAGGAAACCTACATATCCGGGGCCGGATTAAAAATATGATCGTTGGGTCCAGTGGTGAGAACATTTATCCTGAAGAAATAGAAAACGTCATCAACACCTATCCCTATGTGCTTGAATCGCTTGTTATTGAGCGGAAAGGAAAGCTGGTTGCCATGGTGCATCTGAACAAGGAGGAACTGGAAAAGAAATTTCATGAATTGAAAGAAAAGAAGGATGAAATGGAAGCCAGGCTGGAGGAAATGCTGAAGGAAATTCAACTCCAGGTGAATGCGACTGTTAATAAATTCTCGCAGCTTCAACTTGTAACCCTGCAGACTACTCCATTTGAGCGTACTCCTACACAGAAGGTGAAGAGGTTTTTGTATAGCTGAAACTTGAAGTAAATTTCAAGACTCAAGGTCCAAGACCCAAGGTCCAGGAACCAAATTTTAAATAAATTCCAAAACTCAAATTCCAAAGTCTAAAAATTCCAAGAAATCAATCTTTGTCTGAAGCAATTATCATTACTCCAATCTATCCTGTAGACATGGCTATAGCCTGGGGACTAAAGATGGAGTCACTTTTTGACCGAATGGAATTCGGTCCTACATCAAAAAATATGACGTATTTATACGTTGTTTGATATTGTGTCGTATATTTGCGTCATAATTTTCGTAAATACTTAAAATCAAACATATGGCAAAGAATAACTTATTTGATACCGACCTGCAACAGATCTCGGCATTTTGTAAAGCCCTGGGACATCCGGCACGCCTGGCGATATTGAGATTCCTTGGAGAGCAAAAGTCCTGCATCACCGATGATATTTCAAACGAGCTACCGTTGAGCCGGACCACTGTAAGCCAACACCTGACGGAATTAAAAAAAATGAAACTGATCCAGGGAGAAATTGATGGCGTGAAGGTCAATTATTGTCTTAATATGAATGAATTGGCAAACATGAATAAACTGATCAATGAATTTCTGAAAAAAACAAACTGTTGTGAGGAAAGCTGTTGTTAAATCTTAAATTTTCATCAGATGAAGTTATTTTATATCACAGCTTATTTGCCAACTTCTATCGGAGAAGTTCCAGTTGCAGATTCAAAATTGAATTTCAAAGACCGGTTCGGTGCCTTGATGGTTCGTTTGGCTTTTTACAGGAATAGTTACAAAGTGAATCCCGGCCTTTATGCGGTTGGGAATCCGGATGGAGCTTCAGATGTATTTGTTACAGCGAATTATAAACTATCTTTTGATCATCTTCGAAAAAATCTCGATGAATTGAATGCCTGGATACTCGTTTTAGATACCAGGGGGATCAACGTCTGGTGTGCAGCAGGAAAAGGAACATTCAGCACCACGGAACTGGTCAACAGGATTCGTTTAAGCAGGCTAAGCGAGATTATTAATCACAGGAAGATCATTGTTCCTCAATTAGGAGCAACCGGGATCTCTGCACACAAAGTAGAACAGTTGACTGCAAATGCAGCAGCACAATCCATATTATCAAATCCTTCATTGTCTAACACAGCTGCTTTTGTTCCAGATCCTGTTTCTTTGAACCCTGAACCTGGTTTTAAAGTGATTTACGGTCCGGTTAAGGCATCAGATATCAAAGAATTTGTCAGGAAGAAGCATCACTCAACGAAAGAAATGCGAAAAGTAAGCTTCAATCTGGTTGACCGCCTCAAATTAATTCCTGTGGATTTAGTGATGGGTTCATACAAATTGCTTGCAGTGATGGCTGTCTTTTTTATCCTTTCGGCTATTAATAAAGGTGAGTTTTCATTACACGATGCAATAGATAAAGGATTGTTATCCATATTAATAATCGGCTCAGGATATGTTTCAGGACTTGTTTTAACACCTATATTTCTTCCTTTCATCCCTGGCAGGAGTTTTTCCTTAAAAGGATTTTTAATGGGCATCATCACTTCTGCTTTGCTGCTTCTTTTCAATAAATTGGGGAACACCTATTTGGAAATGATTTCCTGGTCATTAATTATTTCAGGAATTTCA
The DNA here is from genome assembly GCA_016776505.1 of Bacteroidota bacterium. Taxonomy (GTDB): domain Bacteria; phylum Bacteroidota; class Bacteroidia; order CAILMK01; family JAAYUY01; genus JABINZ01. The sequence continues at coordinate 7,749 of JADHTG010000031.1, read as the reverse complement.
TCTTTCACAGCTATGAATTTTACAGGTTCGTCCACCTTTACCTCTTTGTCAGGAGTAAAAATAGAAATGAAAATTGCGATCCCCTTTCAGATTTCTCTGACCAGTGTTGGACTGGTTCTTTTTGTTGTAGTGAAATTCATAAATTAGAAGGTTATGAGAGAAATGATTTATCTAAAAAATGTTGTCACGCTTCAGTTGGATGCAGACAAATGCAATGGTTGCCGTATGTGTGTGAAGGTGTGTCCGCATGAAGTGTTTGAAGTCAGCAAAGGAAGGGCTAAAATTATCAGAAAGGATTACTGCATGGAATGTGGTGCCTGTGCCCTGAATTGTCCCGAGGATGCCATAGAAGTCAGGTCGGGTGTGGGTTGCGCTGCGGGTATTTTAAGTGGTATGCTGAACAATACAGAAGCCTGTTGTGGCGGACCGGATTCGGGAGCTTGTTGTTAATACTACATCAGATCAATTCTTAGTCTGTAGCGATGGCATAAGCCTGGGAACTAAGGATGGTTTGATCCAAAAAATTCCAAGATCCTCGGTAGGAGTCCTTCGGACAAGAACCAAATTTCAAATAAATTCCAAAACTGAAATAATAAATTTCAAAAGTTCAAGTAGCAGTTGAATTGTTAATTGATGTAGGTCCGATTTGCCTGCCCGAAGTCTGGCGGGTAATCGAACTAGTCCTGTTTTTTGAGCCGAACGGAATTCGGCCCTACATTAATCAAACAAGCCGGGGATTCTTTCTTTCTTTGTCCTGGCTTTGAATTCCTGTTGCCAGCCTGAAAGCTGGATGATCATATCTGAATGGAATACATCCTTTAATAAGCTTTGATTGATCAAATTCCGGTTTTGCTCATCGGGACATTTCAGTCGAACTATTGAATTTGTATCAAATCCTCTACTTCGTTTAATCAGGTAGGTTTTTAATTCCTGAATGGAAGGAAAAGACCTGTTAATTGTGATGTCAACCATAGCGCGGGTTTTCAGGGGAATGAATTGCCTGTTTTGGTGGTCTTTGTCAAATTCAAGAACATAGAAGCCTTTTGTTTCTTCTTTTTCCGCAAAGGAGGTTCTTTCAACGGATCCTACATAGATGATAGGAGATTTTTTATCCTGATGCCGTTTCCAGAGGATTTGCTGACGGTGAATATGTCCGCATAAAATGGCATCATAATACATGGGAATGTCTTTCATCTGGACGACATCTTCATTTTTTCGAAAAGTATAATTTCCGGGTCCGCAGGTGCAACCCTCTACTGCATGATGTGTCATAAGCAGATTAATATCGGCTTGCTTTTCTTTATCCTGGATTTGTTTTATAATTTCAGGGAACTGATCCCTCACATTCTTACTCTCATAAGGAAAACCGGATATATTGATTTTCTTTCCCTTTATGTCAAAAGTGAATGTGTGAGGTTCTTTGAAAATATGAATATAGGGTTGAAAAATAAGCGGAGACCTTGGCAAGCGGGAACTTTCGTGATTACCGGGAACAATGACGAATGGAATATTGTGTTTGGCAAATTCATAGAGGATTTTATAGGATTTATTGACAATCAGTTCCGGGAGACGGGTCCGGAAAAAGAAATCACCGCCATGCAAAATTAAGTCTACTGCATTTCCGACAGCATAATTCAGTATGTATTCGAAATTGTCAAAAAAGTCCTGTCCCCTGCGTGTGCGTTTGGTGGTTCTGATGGGATAATCAAATCCCAGGTGGGTGTCGGATAGGAAAAGGATTTTAATCATGGGGCAAAAATAGGGAGGAAATGGAGATTGTGTTCGCGCGCATTTGTAATGCGTTTATAAACTATCAATTATGTTTTCATTGTCATCAGTTTATGCACCTAGGTCCGATTTCCTTGCAAGAAGCCAGGCTGGTAATCGGACTAAACAGGAATGGTTAAAAAAAATGACCGAATGCAATTCGGTCCTACATGTAAAAAACAGAAGTTTTCAATACACTGTAAGACAAGCTTTCCAGCTTGTCACTTTTCATCATGCTCCTGCAAACTGGAAAGTATGCATTACATAAAAAAAGGAATACTTAGAAGTGAATTGCTCAAATAATTGAGCCAAACATGCCAAAACTAATCCACTTTGATAATTTTTGCAACACTGCTTTGATTCGAATTACTAACTCTCAATAAATACACCTGTGCTTCCAAACCAGATACATCCAAATTAAAAACTCCTGTATTTTTGATTTCTCCTTTCACTATTTCTTTGCCTTGTAAATTCTGAATGGAAAAGTGGAAAGGAGGTTGCAACTTTTGAGGATCAATATAAAGGGTGTTTTGGGTTGGGATGGGATAGGTTTTAATTAGTGACTTTGAGTTTGATTCTTCAATTCCTCCTAAAAAATGGTATCCATCAAAGTATAATCGAGATGGATATTTTTCTCCAAAATAGAGATAGTTATGTGCGACTAAAGTATCACCTGAGGCATATAATTCTTTTCCATTGTTCAGGTTCGCATCATATCTGGGATAATTTGATGAGGTAACCACTAAGCTCAGGTAGTCGGCATCCTCATAATGGTTAGAGTAAAAACTAAAGGGTAATTCGAGTGTTATCTTGTAAATTTTACCAATCTCCATTGATTGTGTATCAGATACAGTGAACCCATCTCTGAACCGCATTCGATAGATTCCATCTGCGATTATATAGCGTTTATAATTAGATTGATATCCATTTGATAAACATAATCTAACCGAAAAATCGGTATCTAATCGATCTGAAGACACAAATAAATCCACTTTGGGTTTCCCCAAAATTTCCAGCAATTTGGGAAATCCTGAGCCATCAGTGAATGTGGCAAAGTCATTCCTACTTAGAACATGATCAGATATATTCCAGGGACCTTGCTTTAAGTCCGCTCTTAGTGTTGCACCACCCATTGTAGGAGATGGATTTTTAGGATCATATGTTATTAAAATAGAATCATTCCCGGATGGATGACTTGCAAGGTGATTGTTGACACTTAAATAAAGACTTACAGTATCGTGGTGATTATCATTTTTAAATTCTTTAATGTTATCAGTTTGCAAAAATGATTTATTTCCTGAAATGCCATAAAAACTAAACTTCTCATTTATCGGCCAGCCATTCTTAGCACCTCTCAACCAATAATCAAAAAACATCATGGCGAAGCTGTCACTGGCTCCTTCAGCTTCGGTGAATTCGAGTTCACCAACTTCTTTTTTGCCCACAGAATTATGTGACCAGGGGCCTACCAGGAATTTATGCAGGTCACGAACCCCAGGATCAGAGGCTTTCACTAATGTATCAAACAGATCAAACATCAGGTTGATATTGTGATCGAACCAGCCACCAATCAAAAGCATGGGGATTTTAATTTTCTCAGGATACATATTTGCTGCTTCCACATACTGCCACCAGGCATCGTAATAAGGATGCTGCAGAAGCGTATTTTTCATGTGGTAACCCAAAGCATCCAGTTGATCCACATATTCAGTGCGTAAAACACCATTCGGGAAATACTCCTGGTATTCAAACTGTGATCCCGCGACTACAGGAACGGCACATATATGATTTGGGTGCTGTTCTTTGGCGGTCAGGTATTGTATTTTCCCTAATGCGGATGGACCCCAGGTTCCCACTTTGCCATTGCACCAGGCTTGTTTGGAAATCCAGTCGATCACATCGTATCCGTCCTTGCCTCTTTCCGGTAATATTTTACAGGCAGCAACTGAGCCATAAAAACAACGCCAGTCCACAATTACAATAGCATAAGGACTGTTTATTATATCCCATCCGATTTGAAGAGGAAGTCCCAGCCTGTAATATAAACGGTTATAAGGTGTCTGTATCAGAATAACAGGATAGGTTTGCCCGGTATCCGGTAAATAAATGTCTGCTGCCAGTACTTTTCCATCCCGCATGGGGATAGAATCTACCTGGGGATTTAATATTTGGGAATGACAGATTTGACATCCCAGGATGACAAACATGAAAAGAGTAATTATCCGTTTTTTCATTCGCCGATTTGTTTAATACGAATTTACATGTATTTATTATGGGATGCAATAGAAACTTCTGGATTTCAGGTATCCCAATTGCCAGCTCATCAATTATGAAATCTCTTTCCACACCAAAGCACTGGCACCCAATACAGCAGCATGTGCTCCTTCAAGAGAAGATGGCAGGAGTTTGACTTTTTTCTTATAAACATGCAAAAGAGATCGTTCCATGTATTTTTTGGTTGGCTTAAAAATTAGTTTTCCTGCCTGGGCTAATCCACCAAAAAGAAAAATAGCTTTTGGACTGGTATAAGCAATAGAATTTGCCAGGGCTTCTCCTAATATCTTGCCAGTATATTCAAAAGAATCCATGGCCACTTTATCTCCTTTAATGGCAGCTGCATCAATCATTTTAGCGGAAAGGCTTCTGATAGTATGTCCGCTGAGCATAGATTCTTCATCGCTTTCGGATAGTAAATTTAAAGCTGTCCGCTTGATTCCAGTTGCGGAGGCGTAGGTTTCCAGGCAGCCTTTTCGTCCACACCCACATTTTCTTCCATTTGGGACAACAATTACATGGCCGATTTCACCTGCAAAACCATCGTGACCATACAGCACATTGCCATTGACAACGATACCACTTCCCAGGCCTGTACCTAAGGTGATCAGAATAAAATCCTTCATCCGTTTAGCACCACCATACATCATTTCTCCCAAAGCGGCTGCATTGGCATCATTAGTTAATACCACCGGAAGTTTGCTGAGCTTTTTGAATTCTTTTGCAAATGGAATAATTCCCTTCCAGTTTAAGTTGGGTGCAAACTCTATGGTGCCATTGTAAAAATTTCCATTGGGTGCACCAATTCCAATACCTTTAATATGAATATTTTGCTTGATTTCAAGTCTGACTTCCTCAATTCTTTCCCATAACGCTTTTAAGAAATCATTTAATTCTTCATATTGTTCTGTTCGAATGCTTCCCTGTGCAATACATTTTCCCCGTTTATTGACAAAACCAAAAACAGTGTTTGTTCCACCCATATCAATTCCGATAGCAATTTCTCTTGTTTTCATTCTACAATAAAGATCAAATGATAATCAAATTTAAAGGATTAAAATGGAGTAACTAAATAGATTTTACCCTTTCAGATGAAAGATTTATGTATTTATTTAAACTGGATGTATTCGTCATATTTGTTGAAGATGATTTTAAACCACTCGGTGTAAATTTCTGGATGCAGGTGGATGTCTTTTTTAACAGCTTCTGTTTGCATCCATTTCCAGTCGCTGGCTTCCCCAGGATTTAATTTTGGGTTTTCATTGTAGTGTCCGGTAAACACATGATCTAACTCGTGTTCGGTTAATCCCTGTCCCACATCGGCTTTGTAAATAAACCAGAATGCATCCGTGATGGCTGTTGTGATACCAATTTCTTCCGGCATTCTTCTGAGTGCTGCCTCCTCATATGTTTCTCCTTTTTGTGGGTGACTGCAACAGGCATTGGTCCATAAACCGGGTGAATGATATTTGCTTAATGCTCTTTTTTGAAGCAGGGTTTCGCCTTTATCATTGAAAATAAATACAGAAAAAGCGCGGTGGAGGACTCCTTTTTCGTGGGCTTCCATTTTGTTCATGAATCCCAGTTCTTCATCTTGCTCGTTTACAAGGACCACTTTTTCTTCTTGCATGGATGTATAATGTGTTTTATTGAAGGTGTAATTTAAGGTGAAATTGACTCACCCCCTAGCCCCCTCTCAAAAAAATCAGAGAGGGGGAATTGATTGTACTTTCAACTAGTTTTTTTTCATAGTAAATACTCGTCATTGAAATGCCGGACTGCTGGCAATGCAGGGAGTTAAGACTGAAGCAATCCCATCTAATATGGGAGATTGCTTCTCCCGATAGCATTCGGGATCGCAATGACAGAAACCGAAGTTATAAAGAACTCATATGACATGAAAATTATTCAATTAAACAGCTTAGCCAAACTAATCCCTATCATCCAATTATCGATTCCATTGTTAGGTTGTTTGATGCTGGCATTTGAAATATGCCGGAATCCACCAACCACACCCAGGCTATAATGCTTTTCAGACAGTTTGAGGTGGTGATAATAACCCAATTGAAAATTATCGGAAAAAATAAATCCTTTTGCCTGCTTGTCGGTTTCTATGTTAATGTAATGAGGACCTGAACTCATTTTATAGCTGAGATATGAATTTCTGCTGACCAGAAAATTAAAATTGAACATGACATTGATACCCAGTTCAATGTTCTTTTGAGTACTCAGTAGATATCCAAACTGGGGTTTTATTTCAGTTGAAATATTGAATTTCTTTTTAGTTTGCCATAATGGTAAATTGTAAGAAAGGCCGAAAAGCAAAGGCACATAGCGGTTCCCTTCAGGTAAATCATACAGGGGAATTCCAATTTCTGAAAATCCACCCAGGTGTTTATAGTTTATTAACTTTTGCGTTTTGCTATCTTGCTGCCCATAACTTTTACAAATGATTAATAAAAGTAAAATGGTCATTGATAATTTGATATTCATAAGCGTAATAGCTAAAGCCAAATTCCGAATTGGGCAAAAACACCAAGATGAGGCACATTGATGCCTGCCGTTTTGTTATAAATAATGGTTCGTCCGTATTGCATGTCGATGATGAAGGCAAATTTTTCCTTCAACAGGAAGTTCCAGCCAAAGTCAGCCGAGTAAGTTAATGAATTATTCATATCAGTTTGGTTATAAGTATAACCTAAATGCGGACCCATAAACAGACCACTGTATGGAAGTATCTCTTCTCTTTCTTTAAAATATACCGGCAAACTTAAACCAGCTCCTGTGTGAGAAATGGAATTATTAATTTCAGGATTAATCTGGTAGTTAAATAGAGGATACACTTTTAGGCCCATTCTTTTGGTTAAAATTCCTTCATACACAACAGGAAGAATATTTATTTCAACTGTACTGTAATGATCATCATAGGGTTCCACAGTGATCATAGGTTGAATCCCCAAAAAATGACTTTTTGGTTTCAATTCAGTCTGAGCGAATGAAATACATGTCAGGCAGACCCAAAATTGGATTATCAATAGTCTTCTCACAGATTTGATTGAATTACTGAGCACAATTTACACAAAACCTGCTTTGAGGCATGATCATCATTCTGCCAATTGGAATTTGACCATTGCATTTAGCACATTGACCAAAATCTTTATTGCCGGTTTTTGTCAACATATATTGTAGGCTCTGAAGTTTAGTTTGAGCCTCTCTCAATGCGGCTTCTGCCACACTTTTATTATTGATGGCATCCATTCTTGAAATTCTCCCAATGGCATTCTCAGGAGAAATGGGTTGAGTTAGTTCCTTATACTCTTCAATCTTCAGTATGGTTTTGCTTATTTCATTTTCAATAAGTTTTTTGACCTCTTTCGTTTGTTGTAAATCCATAATTTATTCAGATAAGCTGGTTCTATCGTTCATTTTAGTGAAGCTCAAAGGTAACAATCGAAAAATAATTTCTTCACTTCAGCCAAAGGCGTCCGTCTGCTTAGCTGGAATCAAACTGAAGCCAGTACTTAAATTACTCCATTTGCCCCAGCCCTACTGCGCTTCGCTAAAGCTATCAGACTGTGTCATAATAGGGATTTATTATTTGCAGTCAAAAGATGATAAGATTTGAACTTGTTTTGTGTTAAACCGCAAATCTAGTATTATTAACAATTATTGAGAATAGGTGTATAAATATCTGATTCTAAATGCCTT
>JADHTG010000030.1 GCA_016776505.1 Bacteroidota bacterium | reverse complement strand
CATTTCTGCAAAGGAAAGATTAAAAACCCTGAATTATGATAATGTTGAGGTTAAGGTGGGTGATGGTTATTACGGTTGGGAAGAACACGGTCCTTTTGATGGAATAATAGTAACAGCAGCATCTGAATATATACCACCATCATTGATCGATCAGCTTAAAGATGGGGGGCGGATGATCATTCCGGTTGGCTCTCCTTTTAGTGTTCAAACACTGATGATGATTACTAAAAAAGGGGAGAAGATTAAAACAACAAGCCTGATACCCGTAAGGTTTGTCCCATTCACTCGGCAAAAATGAACCAAATTGGCGGAATATCAACCACCCGTATCAACATTGCAATAGGACTGGTTTCAACGGCAATTATTGCTTTTCAATTAGTGCTGATGCAGATACTATCATACGTGCAATGGTATCATTTTGCGTATATGATTATTTCAATTGCCTTGCTCGGATTTGGTGCTGCCGGTACTTTTTTAACAATTTTTCGTGAAAGGCTACAGCAAAACTATAACTGGCTTTTTCCTTTGTTAATACTTTTAACAGCAGTATTAATGTCGATTGTTGTTAAAGTAGCAGGTTTGGAGGTAATACGATTCGATACTTTGCTGATTTTTCACGATTATAGCTATGCAGGCCGCTTGCTCCTTACTTACCTGATTTACTTCCTCCCTTTTTTTACCGGAGCCCTCGCTATTGGAATGAGTTTTTTAAAATTTTCCAAACAAATCGGCAGTATATATATGGCGAATCTTTTGGGATCTGGTATGGGAGGTATTATCGCTATACTGCTGATGCATTTGATGTTACCCGAACAATTGCCTGTTGTTGTGGCCTTTATTGCCTTAATTGGCGGACTGGTTGCATACCCAAAAAATGCCGGAAAATTATTACATATCTCTGCGATTGGTTCAATAATTATTTTGCTTGCTGTTTATTTTAGCACGCATAATTTGGTGCCATCAGAGTACAAGGATATCAGTCGTACAATGTTATTACCGGAGGCTTCAATTGAAAATGAAAAAAGTACTCCTTATGGATTGGTACAAGTGGTTTCCTCCCCTGTGCTTCGATATGCACCGGGCGTAAGTCTTAATTACCGCAAGCCTTTTCCCATCCGAAAGGCGGTTTTTAATAATGGAAACTGGAATGGTAATCTTGTGCCAAATACAGATCAGCAAAATACTGACATTCTGAATTATACCCCGCAATCCTTGCCTTATCATATTGAAAAAATTAATAGAGTATTGATTCTGGATGCAGGAACCGGAGAGAATGTATCACTCGCTTTATCGAATAATGTGCTTGATATTAACGCCTCTGAAGATAATGCCATAATTTTCGGATTACTTCAAAATTCGTTCAGAGATCAGGATGTTGTTAAACTGCATCAGGCAACTGCACGGAGTTTTCTTGTTTCAGATACATCAGGTTATGATTTGATCCAACTACCTGTTATTGGTTCATTTTTTGGTAATTCAGGACTTAATGCAATTGAACCCCGATATGAATTAACCATCGAGGCTTTCCATGAAATGTGGGACAAACTTCGCGACGATGGTATGATATCCGTTAGTTGCTGGATGGATTATCCGGTTAGGAATACGTATAAAATTATAGCAAGTATTAACCAGCTACTAGATGAAAAAAACATTGATAATCCAAGTGAGCACATCGTTGCCATCAGAAGCTGGAGTGCATTTTCTATTCTGGTTAAAAAAACAGGGTTTACTAACGACCATGGAAAACAAGTTATTCAGTTTTGTAACGATATGATGTTTGACCCCTTATTACTTCCGGGAAACAATAAAGCAATCCGTGGGATACATAACGTGCTACAGGACAGTTCATTTTTCATTAATATTGAACAGTTATCATCCACCAATAATAAGGAGTTTCTTAATGAATATCCTTTTCGTATAAAGGCAGCTACCGATGATAAACCTTTTTTCTTTCAGAATCTACAATGGAGTGGGATTAACCAGCTAATAACATCGTTTGGTGAGGGTAGCATCCCGTTTTTTGAGCTTGGTTATGTGCTTATTCTTCTCACATTTATTCAAATAATTGTTATTGCAGGTGTTTTTATTATTTTGCCGCTTTTGCTAAAATCCTGGAAAAGCAATAGCAAAATGTGGATAATAGTATATTTTAGTGGAATTGGTCTTGCTTTTATGTTTGTCGAAATTGTAACTATTCAACAATTTACCTTCTATTTCGGACAACCAATTTATGGTGCTGCAGCCAGTATTAGTATATTACTGATTGCATCGGCAATGGGAAGCTATTATTCGGGTTCCTTACGAATTACTAAAAAATTGCTTCTTTTTGTACCTGTTGTAATTGCGATATTGATACTGTTAAATGCACTGGTTCTGTCAAATATCCTATCATCTACAATGGATGCATCGCTGGTAGTAAAAATTATAGTATCAATAGTTTTGATTGGCATTACCGGCTTCTTTCTGGGGATACCTTTTCCTGCAGGAATAAAATATTTATCAGAAGGCAAACAGACTGATATCCCTTGGGCATGGGCTTTCAACGGGTATTTTTCGGTTATTAGTACCGCACTGGCAACTATTATTTCGGTTGAAACCGGTATGGTTTGGGTGTTACTTTTGGCAGCAAATACTTATGCCCTTACAGGATTGTCGAGTTCATTTCTGAAAAGATGATTCTGGTCAACCTATTTCAGGATTTTACATTATACCAGTTCAGTTTATAAGTAGATCATTCCACTTTGTCAAAATTGTAACTAGAAAAAGAAATTCCGGCAATAGGACCTGCTGCATTGTGAATTTTTATATTTTCATCGCCACAAATGTTATCACTTTTGTTTTAATGATTTGCACCAATAAAATAAGTGATAAAATTTATTCATCAAACTGTGTATATTATTTATGTCCAGTGTTTGGTTTGAGTTGTTAATTAATTACTCAAAGTTCTAAAGTTACTTATCATTCTTCAATTAAAAAACATAGTATGGAATCAATAAATTTTAAGGTTTACAAATATCGTTGGATCATGCTAAGTGTGTATATGTTCATGGTAGCCGTAAACCAACTACTTTGGATCACATTTGCTCCTATTACTGCTGAAGCAGCAAAGTATTATAATGTTTCGGATCTTCAGATTGGTATTCTATCCATGTGTTTCATGATCGTATTTATTGTTGTATCCTTCCCTGCATCATGGGTTATCGACACTTATGGAATTCGAATAGGAGTAGGAATAGGCGCCATTCTAACTGGAGTATTCGGATTGTTACGCGGATTTGTTACTACCGATTATGAGCTGTTACTTTTAACACAAATTGGCATTGCTATTGGTCAGCCATTTCTCATCAACGCTATTACTAAACTTGCTGCCCGCTGGTTTCCTATCGAAGAAAGGGCCACGGCATCAGGGTTTGGAACTCTGGCGATGTACCTCGGGATTTTAATCGCAATGTTGCTTACACCCATTCTTACGGAAAGTAATGGCATAAATACCATGCTTTATATTTACGGAATTATTTCAATTATCGCCGCGCTTATCTTTCTTGTTTTTGCTAAAGAACACCCCCCTACTGCTCCATGCCGCCCTGATCAGGAGGAACGCTCCCTTGTTTTAGATGGTCTTAAAAATATGTTACGAAATAAAAATTTTTATTGGTTAATGTTCATTTTTTTTATTGGGTTAGGAATATTCAACAGCGTGACAACATGGATAGAGGCTATTCTTGGTCCTAGAGGTTTTTCAGCTACACAAGCCGGAATAACAGGAGGTCTTATGATTATGGGTGGAATTGTTGGTGCCATCATTATGCCTGTGCTATCCGACTTCTACAGAAAAAGGAAACTTTTTATCATTCTTGCCCTAGTAGGCAGTATCATCGGTCTTGCAGGATTAACCTTCGCTAGTAGTTACTGGATGCTACTTTCGTCAGGAGCTGTTTTAGGGTTCTTTCTTCTCAGTGCCGGCCCCATTGGATTTCAATATGGTGCAGAAATAACTTTTCCGGCTTCTGAAGGCACTTCAAACGGATTGCTTTTGCTTATGGGACAGATATCAGGTATTGCGTTTATTTTTGCGATGGATAGTATGAAGTCGTCAGTAACAGGTTCAATGACTATGCCTTTGATTATGCTCCTCGGGTTAATGGTTCTCAGCCTTATTTTATCAACACACCTCAAGGAATCGCCATTTATGAGTGATAAGAAGATATGAAAACTAATAATCCTAATTTTTTAATTTCCCACTATCCGATAATGTAATAAGTCTTTATTATTTTAATAACAGAATTTGATTTCTCGTTTAGTTGTTACTTTCTATACTACAGATTCATAAGTCATTAACTTGTTTGGCTCAGCAATTGCAATTACAGCATTATATACTTAAACCTATAAAAATCAATCATTTGATTTGCTCAATAGAACTAATCTGCTTAGAAAAACTCTAAAACTCAAATCATATTGAACTTAAAATCTTTGTGATTAGCGGTTATTTATCATTTCTTTATAAAACACATAACCATTCAGGGTCAGGAGAAATTACGAGATGTAGTTTATATTACTATGGCATCGGTGCCTCCATCGGAAAAAAAGTAATTTTATCAAAAGACGAAAAATGGTTTCTTGATTTTGGTTTAGGAATTTCAAATAATTTGTATCACGAAATACTAATTTTTTCCACAAGTGACTGGAGTGAAACTTATTTCGGAAATGATATGTTAGTCAGGCCCATTTTACAAATAGGTAAAAAATTCTTGATTTAGTAAATAGAAAAAAAACCATGCGCTAAAATTTTAAATATAAAATGAGAGAGGCATTGATAAATAAATACAAATCAACACATCTCAGTTCCACAATCATGCATTTAATCATTCCCTCGTTTACATCCTTACACTAAAAAAAGGAATTTGATAAAATTCCAAAAAATTTCGGTAACTCATTGTTCTTATTCTACTGCCAAGTTCAGTATCTTCAAGTTGACTCATTCCGCTTTTTTAAAATTGCAACTTTCAAAATAATTTCCTGCAACAGGACTTACTGTATTATGTAATTATGTATTTTCATGGCCGCAAATGATTATCAGAATGTTTAAATAAACAGAACTGATTCATTCATAATAATGACATAAACAGTAACATATGGCCACGAGTCAATATAATCATCCCGACTATTTTTGTGTAGATGACTTATTAAGCGATGAACATAAACTTATTAGAAGCTCCGTTAGAGAGTGGGTAAACAGGCGAGTAATACCTATAATCGACGAAGCTTGTCATAAACACGAATTTCCTTCTCATTTAGTTAAAGAGTTAGGTGAAATTGGAGCATTTGGGCCCTACATTCCAAAAAAATATGGCGGTGGAGGTTTAGATCACATTTCATATGGCCTTATTATGCAGGAACTCGAAAGAGGGGACTCAGCTTTACGTTCAGCAGCATCGGTACAGTCGTCATTGGTAATGTATCCAATTTATAAATTTGGTACTGAAGAACAAAAACTAAAGTACTTGCCTGCATTAGCTCGCGGTGAAATGATTGGTGCTTTCGGTTTAACTGAGCCTGATTATGGGTCAGATCCGGGAGGTATGAAAACAAAGTTTGAAGATAAGGGAGATCATTATTTGTTAAACGGAGCAAAAATGTGGATTACAAATGCTACAAATGCCGACATTGTTATTGTATGGGCTAAAGATGAAAACGGATTGATAAGAGGACTGATTGTTGAAAAGGGTATGCATGGCTTTACTGCTCCCGAAACCCTAAATAAATGGTCGTTAAGGGCATCGATTACCGGAGAACTGGTTTTTGATAATGTAAAAGTCCCTGAAGAAAATATTTTTCCGAATATCACAGGGTTAAAAGGGCCCATTATGTGTTTGAATTCTGCCAGATATGGCATTGCATGGGGTGTAATTGGTGCTGCATGCGACTGTTACGATACTGCTTTAAGATATTCTCTGGAACGAAAACAATTTAATAAACCAATTGCAGGCTTTCAACTAACCCAAAAAAAATTGGCAGAGATGATAACCGAAATCACTAAGGCACAGCTTCTTGCTTGGCGCTTAGGTACATTGAGATATGATGATAAGGCAACACCAGCACAAATCTCAATGGCAAAAAGAAATAATGTAGAGATTGCCCTTAAGATCGCCAGAGATTCGCGCCAAATTCTTGGTGCAATGGGCATAACCGGTGATTTTCCTATCATGAGGCACATGATGAACCTTGAATCAGTAATTACTTATGAAGGCACTCACGACATTCATCTTTTGATTACGGGTCATGATATAACAGGAGAGAATGCTTTCAAATAAAATCATCCTTAAAAGTTACATTCAAACCCATAAAAGAATATACTAGCTCCGATGATTCTATTATTGACAAAAATGAAAATGAAAAAAATCATGTGCATTTTGTATTTTTGTGCACATACTATTTTTAACAAAACGATATAAAGTACTATGTTTGGCTGGGCAGGGAAGATATTACAAATCAATTTAACAACCGGGGAACATTCGCTGATTTACCCCGAAGAGCATCTTTACAAACTATATATTGGAGGCAAAGGACTTGCAGGTTACTATTTAAAAGACCATATTACCAAAGCCTGGGATTCGGAAACAATGCCGATATTGTTTTTTAACGGACCATTAGTTAACACTCAATCCCCAACTTCAGGAAAGATGACCATTATGACACGTTCCCCATTAACTGACACTGTGGGTTACGGATCAGTTGGCGGTGAACTCGGAACACAAATCAAAAAAGCTGGTTATGATGGAATAATAATCACAGGAAAAAGTGAAAGACTTTCAGGTATTGAAATTATAAACGAATCGATAAAATTTACTGATGCTCAGTCCCTCAAAGGATTAACAAACAAAGAGGTATATGCACGAATTTATAAAGAAGGTTCTATCGCTTCAGTTGGTCCTGCAGCTGAAAATGGTGTATACTTTGCATCTATCACAGTTGATAATAATTATATGGCCGGAAGAAACGGATTGGGATTAGTAATGGCAAATAAGAATTTAAAATACTTATCTGTTTATGGAACCGGAACTACTTCAGTATTTGATCCTGAAGGCTTGAAAAATGCAAAAAAGAAAATATTCAGTCTGGCTGCTGCTAATCCAGTTTTGCAGGGTAAATTCGGATTGGCAAAAATTGGAACCGGGGCTTTCTTCGACCTTAATGATTTTGAAAAAACAGGATCCAATTCTGATACAATGGATGTTATCGGGTATATGAAAAAACATCAGCCAAAACGAGCAGGATGTCGTGGCTGCCATATCCTTTGTAAAAAAGTTGGCAAAAAAAAGGAATTCATTCCTGAGTGGGAAACCATGTCGTATTTTGGAACACTGGTTGAAAACATGAATATTGAAACCGTATTTGAAGCTAACAGGATATGCAATGAATTAGGCATGGATACCATTTCAGCCTGTGCAACGCTTGCCTGCTATAAAGATATCTCAGGAAAAAAAATAGTTCCAGTTGATATCTTACAATTACTTAAGGACATTGGAAATGGAGTAAATGATGGGCACATCCTTAAATTAGGCTCCTATCGTTATGCTGAAAAAATGGGGCGAATCGATTCCTCATTAACTGTTAAGAAACAGGAATTACCCTCATACGATCCCAGGGAATCATATGATATGGCTCTTGCTTATATTACTTCCACACGAGGTGGCTGCCATTCAAAAGCTTTTCCACTTGCAACAGATAACTCAGGGTCCTTAAAAAACACTGACAAACTTTCTTTCAATGGTAAGGCTCAATCTATAAAATTATCCGAAGATCTAAATGCTATAGTAGACTCTCTGACAGCCTGTAAATTCATATTTTTTGCAGCAACCCTTGATGAATATGCTCAGGCTCTCAATAACGTAACAGGAATGCATTTCACATCTCAGGATCTATTAAGAATTGGAGAACGTATTTATTTTGACGAACGTTTGATGAACGCAAAAAATGGATTTACAAGCATAGATGATGACCTTCCCGAACGGTATTTTAAGGAATCGGTAATGAATGGAAAAGGTGTGGTATTAGTTCCTATCAACAGAAAGGCCTTTCTCAAAACAAGATCAGAATATTATCACATACGCGGACTCGATGAAAACGGAATTCCTCTACCTGAAACACAACATCAAATGTTCTAATTTGATAAAAAAATATTTATTCCATGCATAGTTCTCCTAAAATTTCATGCGCTATACTTGCCGGTGGTAAAAATACAAGAATGAAAGGCAAAAACAAAGCCCTTCTTGAGGTAGACGGAATTAGAATAATAGACAGGATCCTCAGCGAGATTGATGAGATATTTGATGAAATAATCATTGTTACTAATTCACCGGAAGAACTTAATGTATCCACAGAAAAATATATTATTGTCAGGGATATGATAGAAAATATCGGTCCCCTTGGGGGAATCTATAGCGCTTTAATGACAAGCACTAAAGAAGCAGTTTTTATATTACCTTGTGATCTCCCCTATTTGAAAACAAATATTATTGAAGAAGAAATTGAATTATTTCAAAACATTGATTGCGATGCGATAGTACCAAGACTGGGAACCTACCTTGAACCCCTCCATTCAATATTTAAAAAGTGTCTAAATAAAGAACTTTTTGAATTTATTCAGACAACTGATAATTATTTTATCACAAGTTTTCTTGATCTTATAAACGTCTATTATTTTGATATAGAACAATCTATGTATCACAAAAAAGTTTTTACCAATATTAACACTCTTCGGGAATTAAATGAAGTTAATAAATCAAGGAGAAAATAACAGATAGTAGCTCAAGAAATTTTATTAGGAGATCACCTGATTTTAAAAAAATATATCTAATATTGCAATACAACTTCGGAAAATTTCTACAGTTCTTAAGGAAATCAATGACAATCAATAAATTAACTTTATCATAGGAAATAGTGGTTTATATAAACTATTGTAATTTTAAGATTTAAACTTCCATGTTTAAATACCAGCCTACTTTGACACTTTGTAATAATGAAATGACATAAATATCATGAAAATATGAATACAAAAACTGAAAGCATTAAAGAAGATGTGTGGATACCAACCTCATGTGGCGGATGCTATGGGCAGTGTGGTATCAAGGTACATAAAGTAAATGGAATTGTTGTTGACATTGAAGGAAATCCGGAAAGTCCGGCAGGAAGTGGTAGAATATGCGCAAAAGGATCTGCTCAACTTATGACACTTTACGATCCTCATCGCATTAACTATCCTGTAAAAAGGACAAATCCAAAGAAGGGTATCCACGAAGACCCCATGTGGGAAAGAATCTCCTGGGAAGAAGCAATGGATACCATTATTACAAAGCTGAAAGACGTTTATGATAAAGACCCCAGAGGTGTTTACTGGCAGGCCACTACTGTTCAGACGAGTGAAATTCGTTTCGCAGTACCAGCTTTTATGAAAGCATTCGGATTTAAAAATTATTGGGTTTCCGGAGGTGGATTATGGTGCGGCAATGGAGCTCACTTTATGAATGGTATCATGCATGCTGCATGGTCAATTATTCCCGACTGGAACTATAATAATTATACACTGTACTTCGGATGCTCAAAAGGTCATGGGGCCGGCCATGCAGCCTTACAAACAGCCCAATTTGTTGCTGATGCAAGGGCAAGAGGCATGAAAGCGGTTGTTTTTGACCCATTCCTTTCAACGCAGGCATCCAAAGCTCACGAGTGGGTTCCTACCATTGTTGGTACCGACGGAGCTGCTGCCTTAGGAATGATAAATGTTATCCTTAACGAACTGAATGTATGGGATGGTGAATACCTTAAATTAAAAACTAATGCACCCTACCTCATTAAAGCTGATGGGCATTACATGAGGGATAAAGAAACCAACAAACCACTGATTTGGGATCCTGAAGATAAAAAAGCAAAAGCATTCGACGATGAATCAATTAAAGACTTTTCTCTTTTGGGCTCATTCGATGTTAATGGCACTTCATGTACACCATCTTTTCAATTGTTCAGAGAACATGTGAAAGCAGAATACCCGCTTGATAAGGTGTCAAAAATAACTGGAATACCTGAATCTATTTTAAGGCGTATTGCAAAAGAATTTGCCGCTAATGCTCAGATTGGAAGCACAATCGTTATCGATGGGAAAACTCTTCCGTTAAGGCCATCTGCCGCTATCTTCTTCAGGGGCAGTCAGGGTCATAAAAATTCTGGGTGGACTTGTCTTGCTATTGATCTGATGAACCACATACTGGGAGCCTGTGATGTTCCCGGTGGTGCCATGGGTCACGGACCTCCTGTTAGTATGGGACGACCCGATACGGGTAAACCTAATACGGTGCCTTATGCATGCGATGACGGACTGATGATAGTTAAAGGATGGGTTTATGACCATAAGCCTTATCCGCTGAGTGAACCAAAAGCACCAACACGTCTTGACCTGCATGATATGTTCCCGTGTTCTGTATATAATGCATTTACTATTTGCTCACCAGACTGGGGAAAATATCGCAAGCAATTTGGTATCGAGTATGAACCTTCAATCATGATTAATTTTGGTTCAAACTCAGTAATGACAATGGCAAATGCTGAGCAGGTGACTGAGAATTTCCTTAAGAAATTCGAGTTTATTTTCTCTTTTAATATTTATCATAATGAATTTACGGAGGCTGTTGCCGACATTGTTCTTCCGGATGCCTGTTTCCTTGAAAGATATACACCATGTGTTACATTTCCATCTACATTCTGCCATCCCACCGGCATGGATGAATGGGTATGGCAAATTCGACAACCGGTAGTTGAACCTCTCCATGAACGTAGAGACTTCAATGAAGTAATGCTTGAGATAACTAAAAAACTGGGTATACAAGATAAGTATTTTCAATCTATTAACAATCTCGTTCCGGTTCGTTATGGTGGTGAACTGGAAGAGAAAAACAAGCTCAAGCATGGGGAAGATTATTCGTGGCAGGATATCTGTGACAGGGTTATCAGAGACCGGCTTGGAGATGATAATGATCTGGAGGCCCTAAAGAAAACAGGACTTGTTACCTGGAAAGCCAGAGTTGAAGAAACATATTGGAGATGGTTTGTTCCTGTGAGGGTTCCGATTTATTTCGAATATTTTATTGATGCGGGTGAAAAACTCGGAAAGGTATTTGACCAGTTTGGCCGACCAAATATGTTCGACCTGTCGTATTTTTCCCCGTTAGCTCAATGGAATCCCTGTCCATCTCATGAAGAAACAAATCCCGAATACGATTTATGGGGATTCTCCTGGAGGCCTTCCTTCCACACACAATCATCAACTCAATGTAATCCATGGCTTGATGAGATATCAGTGAACGACCCATTTGTCTATCTTATTCAGATCAATGAAGATACTGGTAAGGATAAAGGACTTAAAGACGGAGATATTATCTGGGTTGAAAATACGAGAGGAAAGAAGATTAAAGGGCCAGTTAAACTAGTGCAGGGAATGCGTCCTGACCACCTTGGAATTGCAGGTTGTCATGGCCACTGGGCCAAGGGTATGCCTATTGCAAAAGGCAAAGGACAATTCTTTGATGATTTAATTATTGTTGATGAAAATCACACAGACCCACTAACATTGGGATCAGATGCTTGTGTTAAGTTAAAAATATACAAATGCGAGGAGACATGAAAAAATACGGATTAGTTATAGATTTAAAAAGATGCTATGGTTGCTATTCTTGCACTGCAGCATGTAAAGCTTCAAACAACACTCCTAAAGGAATCGATTTTGCCAAATGTATATCTGGCGAAATAGGCACCTATCCTTCAGCTCAACGACAAATGTTACCTACACTATGTATGCAGTGTGAAGATCCGGAATGCCTTAAGGTTTGTCCAACAGGAGCTACACAACAAAATGAAGTAGGTATAGTTACTGTTGACAAAAACATATGTATGGGATGCGGATATTGTATGATGGCATGTCCTTACGGACAACGACATGTTGTATCCGATTGGGAAACTTATTTCCCTGATGCTGAAGGAGAACTCGATGAATACCAGAGTTATGCGAAAGAAAAGTGGGAAGGCAAAAACGGATATGGTATAGCTGCAAAATGTGATTTCTGTTACGACAGTGTTATGGAAGGAGATCAGCCGGCTTGTGTTAAATCATGCCCTGCCAAAGCCCGAATTTTCGGTGACTTAAATGATCCCGAAAGTGAGATCTCAGTATTATTAAGAAGGGAACGAGGTTACCAGCTTAATCCTGAGTTTGGAACCAATCCTTCAGTTTATTATTTACCAGCAAGATAAAATTAAAAACACTATAGCATGAAAGCACAAACTAAATGGAGTTGGTTAATTGCTGCATATTTATTCCTTGCAGGAGTAGGTGGCGGAGCATTTGTTACAGGTGCCGTTTCCGATTTTGCAGGTTGGAGTGAGGAATTATCCCGGATAGGAATTTTATTAGGATTCCCATGTGTCCTGGTGGGCACTGTTTTCCTCATTTTTGATCTTGGCAATCCTAAGAATTTCTGGAGAGCTTATGCGCGACCAGGCACATCATGGATTGCCCGAGGAACAATAATAATCACTATTTTCATGGTTGTAAATTTTCTATATATTGTTCTCTGGATATGGCCATTTCCTGAAGTTATAGGAGCCTCAATACCCTTGAAGAATTTCTTTAATATTTTTGGGAGCATATTTGCCTTCGGTACAATGATATATACAGGTATCCTGTTAGGAGCATCCAGGCCCATAGCTTTTTGGAGTACTGCAATGTTACCCCTTCTATTTCTTGTATCTGCTATGTCGACGGGAATTATGGCCGTTATGTTGACATCCATCATTAGCGGTTCAGGAGTAGAATTATCTCAACTGGCTATATGGGAGAAAATAGACGCACAGCTAATCGTAATCGAAATATTCATCCTGCTTTTCTACTTACAGGGAACACACAGAGTCCCGGAATCTCGTGCATCTGCAAGATTTGTACTAAAGGGATCTGTTGCACCGCTTTTCTGGATTGGTGTAGTCCTTCTGGGTATCTTAATTCCACTTCTGCTGGAGATAGGAATTTTCGGACACAGTAATACTATCCTAATAGTTGCTACTACAAGTGGTATAATCGGCGGATTCTGCCTACGACAAGTTGTTTTGTCAGGTGGTATTCATGCTCCTCTTAAATCGGGTCGTTTTGAGTATTATCTAACAAATGTTTAAGCATTTGCTGGGAAATCTTTCAGAAGTATATTTACTTCTAATTCGTTTGAAATCGTTAAACATAATCGATTAACAGATTAGTGTCATGAGTAAATTATTTAAAGATCTGAAATATTTTCTGAGTCCACGATCAATTGCTATTATTGGAGCCTCCGGCAACTTTGAAAGTATTAGTGGTAAACCCGTCCTCTATTTAAAAAAACAAGGTTATGAAGGACGAGTGTATCCTATCAATCCTAAATATGAAGAACTGTGTGGGTATCAATGCTATAAAAGTGTGCTTGACGTACCGGGTTCCATCGACCTTGCATTGGTGGCCGTTAATTATAAACTTGTACTTCCTATGCTCAAACAATGTGTTGTGAAAGGAATCCCGTTTGCCTCAATTTTTAGCTCAGGCTTTGCTGAATCGGGAGAGGAAGGAAAAGAACTTCAAAATGAAATTGCCAGATTAGCTAAAGATACCGGCATGGGAATATGCGGACCTAACTGCCAGGGCTCCGTAAGTTTAAAAGACCGTGCTATTGGTGGATTCAGTGCATCATTAGGTGTAGTACCATTAATAACTGGGCCAATTGGGTATGTAACACAGAGTGGAGCCTTAGGGTATTCCATCTTCAGTCTTGCCCAGGAATCCGGAGTCGGTTTCAGCTATGTTGCCAGTACTGGTAACGAGGTTGACCTTCACACTCTTGACTTCATGGAATTTATGCTGGAAGATAATGACACTACCATGGTAATTAGTTATCTTGAAGGTATCAAAAATGGTAAGCAATTTATGCGACTGGCCGACAGAGCTCTTAAATTAGGGAAACCTATTGTTGCTTTAAAAGTTGGTCGTTCCGAAGTAGGTCAAAAAGCCGCTTCTTCTCATACTGCTTCACTCACTGGTTCTGATGCTGTAGTTGATGCTTTTTTCAAGCAAAAGGGTATCATCAGGGTTAACGATATTGAAAATATGATCGACATAGCAGCTCTTATGCAGCGAATACCAGAACTTCCAAAAGGAGATGGAATAGGCTTGATAACAACTTCCGGTGGGGGTGGTATCTTAATGGCTGATGAGGCAGCTGACATGGGATTGAACATCCCTGAACTTGATGAGAAAACGACAAATGCTATCAGGGAAGTCATTCCTGCCTACGGCTCTGCATTAAATCCTGTTGATGTTACAGCGCAGGTCATCAATGAAGCCGATGATTTCATGAAGGTATTGCAGGTGATGTTAGATAACGCGGACATTGATGCTTTAGTAATTGTCATAACACAAATTGCAGGAGAATCAGGTAAACAGATGGCAAGGGATATTGTAAAAATATCAAAGCAAACTTCAAAACCAATAACCGTTGCATGGACTACCGGTGATAATCTGGTTGGCGAACACCTAAAAATATTATCTGACGGTGGGGTTCAATATTATAAATCTCCGGTCAGAGCTGTAAGGGCGATGGGGGTTTTAATGAAGTATGCTACATTCAGGAAAGAGTACCAATCCCATCCTAAACATGTGGTTTCTGATGATAAATCAAAAAAATTGAGAGATTCAGCCATTGCTTTATGTAAGAATGCAAAAAAGTCTCTCACAGAACATCAGGGCAAGGAACTACTTGATTTATACGGTATACGCATAACGAATGAAGATGTGGCAATTTCAAAAGAAAATGCAGTTGATATCGCTCAAGAAATAGGTTATCCTGTTGTTATGAAAATCGACTCACCGGATATTCTTCATAAAACAGAAGCGGGAGGCTTAAAGCTAAATATTCAAACCGACAAAGCGGTAGAAGAGGTTTACGACGAGATCATGGAAAATGCCCGCAATTATAATCCCAATGCCCAATTAAGCGGTGTATTAATTCAAGAAATGGTTAAAGGGGGAACGGAAGTTATTGTCGGACTTAATAATGATCCACAATTCGGACCAACAATTATGTTTGGCCTCGGTGGTATTTTTGTGGAAATTCTAAAGGATGTTTCACTTCGTGTAGCTCCCGTTAATTATGAAGAAGCCATTAAGATGATACAGGAAATCAAAGGGTTCAAAATTCTTGAAGGTGCACGCGGACAGTCGAAATATGACATTAATGCTATTGCTGACGTACTAGTTAAAGTAAGCAGGATGGCTATTGAACTTGAAGACGTAGTTGCAGAACTCGATATAAACCCATTAATTGTTATGCCGGAAGGTCAAGGAATTAGGGTTGCAGATGCACTCATTATAAAGAAATAAAAAGTAAAATATAGAAAATGTATATTTCTGATTTTAATTATCACAAGCCAAAAACATTAAAAGAAGCGCTTGAATTACTTCACAAAAGTGACAATGGAGCTCCAATTGCTGGTGGTACGGATATGCTGGTGGAATTGAAGCAGGGATTGCGGCAACACCAGGATATAATTTCATTGACAAACATTGAAGAGTTGAAAGTTATCAATGAAGATCCTGATCAACTATATATTGGTGCAGGAACAACGCATTCCGAAATAATTGCTTCTGATTTGATCAAAAAAATCTATCCGGTAATTGCTGAAGCAGCTTCAAAAGTTGGCACCGCACAGATTCGTAATACAGGTACCCTTGGCGGGAATCTTTGTACTGGTTCTTCCTGCTGTGATACAGCTCCTGTTTTGATTGCACTAGGAGCCGGTGTTGAGATAGCTAACGGTTCACAATTGAAAATTATCCCTTTAAAAGATTTTTTTATACATAATAAACAAACTATGATTAAAAAAGGGGATATTATGACTCGTATCATTGTCCCTAAGCAAGCTTCATGTGTTGGGGCTCATTATGAAAAATTTGGATTAAGAGAAGCAGCTTCAATATCTGTTGTATCTGTTGCGGTCATGGTTCAGTTAAAAAATAATATTATCAACGATGCGTGCATTGTAATCGGTGCCGTCGCTCCCACTGCAATTATCAGTCAAAGGTCGACGAATGTTGTTAAAGGAAAAAATGTTTCTGAGCTTACCGAAAATTCAACCCTGCTAAAGCGAGCAGGAAAAGCAGCTGCAGAAGATTCAGTTCCTATTGATGATATCAGGGCGGGAGCTCAGTATCGTCGGGATATATTGAATGTTCTAACTCAAAGAGCAATTTTAAGAGCTATAGAAAAAGCTGAGAGTAAATGTAAGAATTGATGTAATTGGTAGTTAAGTATGCTTTATATGATCAAATTTCTAATAACTATATCTAATCGACCTGACTAATGTCCAATGACCAACAACCAATGACCAATAACCAATGACTAAATCCCAGTGCAAGAGTTTAGAAATTGCGGTATAGGAATTCATTAGAAATTAGTGAAATTAGTTATTTGAAATTTATTGAAAGATAACACGCATGAAAAAAATAATAAACATAAATGTAAACGGTGATAACCATGAGGTAGCAGTTCGACCAGGTACTACATTACTCGACCTGCTTAGGGATGAACTAAATCTCACAGGTACAAAAAAAGGATGTGAGCTTGGCGACTGTGGTGCATGTACTGTGATACTCGATGGTAAAGCAGTAAACTCCTGCCTGGTACTTGCACTCGACGCTGACGGGAAAAAAGTAAAAACTATAGAAGGGCTTGCCGGCAGTAAGCATCTCCACCCAGTACAACAGGCTTTTGTTGAAAAAGGTGCCATCCAATGTGGATATTGCACTCCGGGTATGATTATGCGGGTAGTATCTATTCTGGATGAAAATCCTGACCCTACCAAAGAAGAGATAAAAAAAGCCTTAAGTGGTAATTTGTGCCGTTGTACCGGATATACCAAAATAATAGAAGCGGTTGAGGCTGCCAAAGCATACATTAATGGTATGGAACAACCAGAAATAGAATACCAACCCCAAAAATCAGCCTTGGATCTTTCTGTTGTCGGAAAGCGTCTACCCAAAATTGATGCCCCTGATAAAGCTACAGGAAAAGCTCTTTTTACAGATGATCTTGCATTTCCCAAAATGCTATACGGGAAATTACTACTCAGTCCTTTACCTCATGCTTTAATAAAATCAATAAACACTAAACGCGCATTGGCACTCCCCGGAGTCAAGGCGATAATGACCGGTGATGATGTCCCTGATATAAAGTGGGGTACATCGCCTCCACGCTACGATGAAAATGTGCTTGCTAAAAATAAAGTCAGGTATGTGGGCGATGTTGTTGCAGCCGTTGCAGCTGTAGATGAAGAGACATGTTACAAAGCTTTACAATTGATTGAAGTGGAATATGAAGAACTCCCTGCTGTTTTCGACCCGATGGAAGCAATGAAGGAAGCAGCTCCAAGGCTATTCGACGACAAATATGAAAACAATATCAATACTCACATTGACCATCATTTTGGAGATATTGACCTAGGTTTTGCTGAAGCTGATCATATAAGGGAAGAACGATTCGTTGGAAACAGAACCTATCAGAACCCCATGGAGCCACATTGCTCGATAGCCGAATGGGATAACCATGGGAGAGTAACATTGCATACCTCAACGCAGGTAGTTCATTATGTACATCATCAACTTTCACGAATATTAAACCTGCCCTTAGGAAATATCAGGGTAATTATGACGTACTGCGGAGGAGGTTTTGGGGCAAAAGCGGCCACTACTACCATCGAAGTGATGTCCTGTTTTCTTGCCAAAGAAACAGGATGCCCTGTAAAGATGAGGTTTAACCGCGAAGAAATGTATCTTTTCGGCAGAGGCCGGCACAAACAATATATTGACTTGAAAATTGGTGTGAAAAATGATGGTACTATAACAGCCGTTAAACATAAAGCGATACTTGAGGGGGGTGCTTATTCAAGCTTTGGAATTGTTTCAGCTTATTATGCCGGCTCCATGCTTACTACTCTTTATAAATTTGCAAACTACAAATACGATGGTTATAGAATAAATACAAATCTACCACCCTGTGGTGCTTTTCGGGGCCATGGTTGTCCTCATCCAAGATTTGCATTTGAATCCCTGTTATCAATGATTGCAGATGACATTGGCATGGATCCGATTGATATACGGCTGAAAAATGCAATGGAGCCCGAATATCGTACCTGTAACGATCTTGATATCCATTCATGCGAGTTTACAGCATGTCTTGAAGATGTAAAGAAAAAATCACATTGGGATAGTAAGAGGGGAAACCTTCCCAAAGGTAGAGGTATTGGTATAGGGTGTGGCGGATTTGTTTCAGGTGCAGGATATCCTATCTATAGATCACAGTTCCCTCACTCCAATGCGATAATAAAAATATTGGAAGATGGTTCTAAAGCTATGCTTTACATTGGTGATGCCGATATTGGACAAGGTTCAGATACGGTTCTTGCAATGGCTGCATGTGAGGCTATGGGAATTACTATGGATCGAATCAGCGTTGTTTCTGCCGATAGTGATCTAACACCCATTGGATTTGGCGCATATTCGAGCCGTGTGACCTTAATGGGTGGCAATGCCTGTAAAATGGCCGGTGAAGAAATTAAAAAGCAGTTACTCCAGGCTGCATCTGAAATCTTAAATGTTGACGCAAACATTCTGGAAGCAAAGGATAACAAAATTTACGTAAAAGATAAACCGGAAATATCTATACCATGGGAAGATGCCGGATTTGCGTATTTTTCCAATAATGGCCCTCTTGTAGGAAAAGGACATTACTCACCTCCCAAAGGCCTTGGCGGGAAATATAAAGGAGCGGCTGTGGGAACATCACCTGCATATTCTTTTTCAGCAACAGTGTGCGAAGTTGAAGTCGACATGGAAACAGGCAAAGTGAAAGTTCTTAATTTCTGGGATGCTCACGATTGTGGTACGGCAATTAACCCGATGTCAGCTGAAGGGCAGGCCGAAGGTGCCGTTGTGATGGGTATGAGTGAAGTTCTGTTTGAGAATGAAGTATTCGACAAAAACGGAAAAATGTTGAATGCTGATCTTCACAATTACCTTATTGCTACATCAGCCGATATGCCGGAAATAAGTTCTACACTGGTAGATAGTTATGAACCCGCAGGGCCTTTTGGCGCAAAAGAAATAGGTGAAGGAGCCACATTGCCAATTCTGGGAGCTTTAGCAAATGCTATTGCCAACGCTATCGGGGTTAGAATATTTGAACTGCCTATTACTCCCGAAAAAGTTTTAAAAGCGATTGCTGAGGCGAATAAGGTAAATTCCGATTCCTGATAGTTCAATAGAATTATTATAAGTTTGTTGTTTAAGAAGTAATCTACTATAATGGCATTTCTATTTACTTTAAAATTTGTATTTTAGATTTCTAATAAGACCAACGTCTTAAACTAAATTTACCAATTATCAAATACAGGAGAATACAATTATGCAAGAGGTTAAAAATCAAAAGGTACTACTGGATGGCTCCCGAATAATCATTGAATCACTAGTACAATCCGGAGCCCAGGCCTTCGTGGGTTATCCAATCACACCGGCCAATTTACTTTATGCTTATTCAAAACAACGATTCCCCATCTTTCTTCCGGCGTCAGATGAAATAACTGCACTTCAGTGGGTGACAGGTATCTCAGCTGCTGGAAAATTACCTGTAACCGCCACTTCATTTCCGGGTTTTGCCCTGATGATTGAAACACTAAATATGGCCTACATGATGGAATTACCCATGGTTATAGTCCTTGTTCAACGATTAGGGCCAAGTACGGGTTCCGCTACAGCTGGTGCACAGGGAGATGTACTTATGTTGCGTTCTTGCATTTCAGGAGGCTACCCCATCCCTGTATTTTGTCCTTCGAATTTTAAAGACTGCTGGGACCTATCTGCTTTAAGCCTAAAAACAGCAAACGAATTACGTACCCCCGTGGTCTTGCTCACATCTAAAGAAATGGTGATGACAAACCGTAGTTTTAACCTCAATGATCTTTCTTCTATTTCACCTGTGATAAGAAAGTATTATGATGGACATGACCCATATAAACCATATCAAGCAGCTGGAAATTTAGTCCCTCCCTTCGTTTCTTTAGGAAGTGATGACTACCTGGTTAGGCTCAACTCTTCTACACATAATCAACTTGGGGTAATTCAGAAAGCAACTCCTGAAGCCATGGCCAATACCAAAAGACTCAAACAGAAAATAGATTACTACATGTTCAAACCTGATAATATCAAGTACGAGTATGATAAAGATGATGGTGCAGATAAAATCATCGTAACCTATGGGATATCTTCAGAAGCCTCCCGTACAGCAACATTATTACTCAGGAATGAAGAAGAAAAAATTTCTTTACTTGTAATCAAGTCATTGTTACCTGTTTCTTCCGAAATAATGAATATTCAAAAGAAATATAAACATATCATCTTTGTTGAAGAAAATTTGACTGGACAAATGAAAGAACTAATGTATGGTCAGTTTGCTGACAGTAAAATTAGAAGTATAAACCACATTGGTCAGATGATAACACCAAATGAAATTGTGAAGGAGGTAGTATCATGCAGGTAAATTTTAGGACTGAAAAGAAGATGCCTTACTGCCCTGGATGTGGGCACCAAATGTGCACTAATAGTTTAGTAAAGGCACTGGATAAAATGGGTCTCGGTCCGAATGATGTAATAATAGTTTCTGATATAGGTTGTTGTGGCCTGGTTGATCCCCTTATTAACAGCCATTCTATTCATGGCCTTCATGGACGGTCCACTGCCTTGGCAATGGGTATTGCTCTTGGATTGGATAATCCTGATAAAAAAGTTATCGCTATCCAGGGAGATGGTGGGGCAACTATTGGGTTGCAGCATCTCTTGGAAGCATCAAGGCAGAATATAAGTATGACATTGCTTGTACAAAACAACCAGGTTTATGGTATGACGGGAGGACAAATAAGTGGTACCTCAACCCGCCTGTTTAAAGCCATCAAGTTTCCCGAAGAAAGTGAAGTCCCGCCTTACAATCTGTGTGACATTGCTTATAGTGCCGGTGCTGCTTTCAGCGCCCGAGTAATTCCAAGAGGAGACTTTTCTGATAAATTAGTCGAAGCGATCAATGAACCCGGATTTTCATTTGTGGAAGCTCATATAATTTGTCCATCATATGGTTATAAAAAAGTGAATGAGCTTGAGTTGTTACCTTTTAGGGAAGAAACCCTGAAGACACAGCGGCTTCCTCATGTAATTCACAAAAAGGATACCCCTTCATTATTTGATTCTATCCCCAAGGTGGAAACTTTTTTCGAATCCAATTTAAAATCACGTACAGAATTGATAATAGGAAGCTCAGCGGGAGCAGGTGCCCAGCTTGCTGCCGATCTTCTCACTTTTGCAGGAATTATGTGTGGACTGAATGCAACTAAGAAAGGAGAATATCCTATTACAGTGGGAACAGGTCATTCAGTAGCTGAGGTTATTCTTTCTGATGAAGCTATTAATTTTACAGGAATAGAATCTCCGGATGTTGTAATAATAACCTCTCAGGACGGACTTGATAAAGTAAAAGATCGAATTGATGATAGTACCCGGGTTATTCTTGATAGTAGTCTGGATTTAGATATTGGCAGAGAGATTCATCACGTAAGTTTTAATAAAAAAGCAGGAAAAAACGGAGCTGTACTTGCAGCCATAGCTTACTGGA
The DNA here is from genome assembly GCA_016776505.1 of Bacteroidota bacterium. GTDB lineage: Bacteria > Bacteroidota > Bacteroidia > CAILMK01 > JAAYUY01 > JABINZ01. The sequence continues at coordinate 15,464 of JADHTG010000030.1, read as the reverse complement.
TAATACAAAGCGGTTTATTACCACTTGAAGCATTAAGAGAAGCTGCCAGAAATCATAAACATGCAAACAAACTAATTATAGCTATAGATAGCATTGCTGAATAGTGTATTTTGATAAAAGAGTCGCTCAGGTTAAGTTTACATCTCAATAAATTCCTATTTTTGATTATTAAAATAATTACCTAAAATTTTTGATATGGAAAATGAACACAAAAAACATGTAGGTATCTGCCTTGAAGGCAAATCCGCAATAGTTACAGGTGGTAGTCTTGGAATTGGTACAGCTATTGCTCTGAAGCTTGCTGAATATGGGGCCAATGTTGCAATAAATTACAGAAAGCATAAAGATGAAGCGGAGGACGTTATTAAGAAAGTGAAAGATATGGGCAGGAAAGGACTCGTTGTTCAAGCAGATATTTCGAATTTCCAGGATGCTGGTAAGATGGTAGAAACAGTAATTAGGGAATTTGGTGGTATTGATATTCTTGTAAATAATGCAGGAATTAATTGGGATGGTGTTATCTGGAAAATGACAGAAGAGCAATGGGATGGGGTAATAAACATTAACCTCAAAGGATACTTTAATTATATCCGTGCTGTATCCCCAATCTTTAGGGAACAGAAATCCGGAAAAATAGTCAATGTTACTTCCATAAATGGCATGAGAGGAAAATTTGGACAATCAAATTATACTGCTTCAAAAGCTGGTATAATTGGACTTACCAAAACTGTAGCCCGCGAACTCGGTAAATATGGAGTTAATGTAAATGCAGTTGCACCTGGTTTGATTGAAACTGATATGATGAAAGAGGCAGATGAAAAAGTTCGTGAAATGGCGATATCAGAAATTGTTATGAACAGGATTGGTCAACCCGAAGAAGTGGCAGATGTAGTTACTTTCCTTTGCAGTGAACTTGCACGACATATTACGGGGGAAGTTATTAAGGTTGATGGAGGACAGTATATCTAAAATATTTAAATACATATTTCATATTAAATTTTCCACTATGTAATAAATTCTGGGAGCTAATTTGAAACTATCTTTAACAATCACATAAACGAATAAAACCTAAATAAATAAACAAATGAATTTAAATGATATAGTAGCCATATCGGCATGCAGAACAGCAATGGGAAAATTTGGAGGAACACTTAAAGATATACCTGCTTATGACCTTGGTGCAACAGTTATCAGAGAGGCATTAAAACGGGCATCCATTACTGGTGATCAAGTAGATGATGTCATTCTTGGAAGCTGCCGTCAGGCAGGTAATGGACCTAATCCTGCAAGAACTGCTTCTGTTAGAGGCGGGGTTTCTATGTCGACACCGGTAATTACTTTAAATATGGCCTGTCCTTCCGGAATGAGAGCTGTAGCATTGGCTTCCCAATCGATCCGACTTGGTGAAGCAGATATCGTGTTGGTTGGTGGATTCGACAGCATGAGTTCTATTCCTTATCTTTTGAAAGGAGCTCGCTGGGAAGGTTTTAAAATGGGAAATAAAGTAATTGAAGATGGATGGAGTGATAGTATAGATCCTTTGATAGGCCAGGGTATGGGAGATACCGCTGAAAATCTCTACGACAAATATAAAATCTCCAGAGAAGGCCAGGATGAATTTGCTGTAAGCAGTCATTTGAAAGCTTCTGAAGCCCAAAAAAATGGGTGGTTTAATGAAGAAATAGTGCCTGTTGAAATACCGGCTACAAGGAGAACTCCTGCTATAATCTTTGACAAAGATGAGACAATAAGGCATGAACTCAACCGGGAAAAAATTTCTAAGATAAAACCCGCTTTTAGAAAAGATGGTACAGTTACTGCAGCAAACGCATGTGGATTAAGTGATGGGGCCACAGCTATTGTTTTAACTCATAGAAAAATGGCTGATCAACTGGGCGTTAAGCCTTTATTCTCAATTGTTTCCTATGCCCAGGTTGCTGTCGACCCCTCAACCATGGGTGAAGGCCCTGCACTATCAATACCTGCTGCTTTAGAAAAGGCAGGAATGACCTTAGACCAAATGGACCTGATCGAAGTTAATGAAGCTTTTGCTATCCAGGTACTTGCAAATGAACAAGCGTTAAAATGGGATCCTAAAAAACTCAATGTGCATGGAGGAGCGATTGCATTAGGGCATCCAACAGGAATTAGTGGTGCTCGTATTTTAGTTACAGGCTATTATGCATTAAAAGGTCTTAATAAAAAATATTGCATTGCTGCGATTTGTGGTGGAGGTGGTGTAAGTACTGCCATGATAATTAAAAGAGAGTCCTAAAGTTTATCATTATTTTTTATTTTAGCAAAGTTAATCAAGTGAATTGCAAAGTAACTGTTTCAATATGTGACTGAAGGGGCGAAGCTATGCAGTTTGTAACATGATTAATTTTCGAAAAAACAATTGATTTCAGGTAATAATAAAAGGAGGAAAAATGAGGTACGCAGAGACAGGGTTTAATTTAGAAATTGATCTAACCCGTGGAAACATCGAGAGGGTTGCAACCGACCCAAGAGACACCGAGCTTTATTTGGGGGGGTTAGGTACAAACGCCAAGATATTATGGGAGAGAGTGCCACCTGAAGTTGAACCTTTTTCTCCCGACAACCTACTTATATTTGCCGCTGGCTTACTATGTGGTACACCTGCTATCGGTTGTAATAGAACTATTGTTTCTACTATTTCTCCTCAAACTATGTTAATGGCATTTTCAATGATGGGTGGATTTTGGGCACCTGAATTGAAATATGCCGGGTATGATAAAGTGATCTTTCGTGGCAAGTCTCCCGAACTGGTTTATTTGTGGATAAACAATGATAAAGTAGAAATACGTGACGCCTCTCATTTGAAGGGCAAAGGAGCTATTGAAACAGCAGAACTTATTCAGCAGGAGTTGAATGAACCGAAAGCCCAGGTGGCTGCTATCGGTCTTGCAGGTGAAAACAGGGTTTATTTTGCCTCAATTGAGCAGGGCAAGTCTAGTGCCAGTAGGGGTGGAATAGGTGCCGTTATGGGCGACAAAGGATTAAAGGCGATAGTTGTTCGCGGAACACAGGATTTAAATATTGCAGTACCGGGTGAATTCCTGGAGCTTTGTAACGAAGTGCTGGATTACATAAAAGAACGGGAAGAAAAACCAATTCCTGGAGTAATGCCTATTTTAGCAGGGCTGGGGTCACCGCAAGAGATGAAAATCCATGATGAAAAGTGGCACACCGAGAGTTTCATGTGGGGTAATTCACGTGAACGCAGAAAAGACTTTTGGACAGAGGAAGTTGCAAATGAGTGGACAAAGACCATGGAAGATGCTAGAAAGCGGCTCATAAGTTGTTATAACTGTCCGATGAAATGCGGGGCTACGATTTCCATACCCGGACTCCCAACATACATGATGAAATGCTTCTCGAAACTGACATATACTATGGCTGCTTTCTCAAACCTGGATTTTGGTCTTAGAATCGCTCAGCGTGCAACGGAGTATGGAGTGGACGCATTTTCAGCTCCACAAGTTATGGCCTTTGCTCTTGAGCTCTACGAAAACGGCATATTGACAAACGATGATTTCCCAGAAATGCCATCCGACAATGAAGGTAGATTTTTTTGGTTACTCGATCGAATTGTTAGAAGGGAAGGGATTGGAGATGTTCTGGCCAATGGAACCTATTGGGCTGCTAAAGAGATAGGTAAGGACGCTGAAGCATATGCTCACAATAACATTAAGAAACATGAGCAGATGCCTCTCAAACTGTCAATGCTGAATCCCATTTATTTTCTTATGTATTCTACCGGCGAAAAGATAAGCATCACACAAATTGAAGGACAGTTCCCCCAGATGCCTTTTCCTACGAGAGAAGAGAGAGAAGAGTTTGTAAAGGATTGGTTTCAGGTACCTGATGAAAAGTTTAAGCAATATTTCCTCGACTGGGAATTACGCGGAGAAAATTCATTCCCCTATTACCCTACAGTAGGAATGTGTTGCGATATTGTTGATTGGCAAGAGAGGATGCACTACATCGATGATGCACTGGGTATGTGTTCCGGTCTATCATCATTCCCACTTAAACCACCGTATCATATACATAATTTCCCTAAATTTATATCTACAGGAGCAGGGATCGATATGGATGAAGCAAGACTAACACAAGCAGCCAAAAGATATCGGACCCTAGTTAGAGCAATTAATATAGGAAGAGGAATGAGGAGAAAAGATGAAAAGCCTCCTGAGAACCATTGGAAGAAAAGATTTCCCGAACTCGAAGCTGAACTCCTAGATGAATATTACAATCTAAAGGGATGGAACAAAGACGGTATTCCTACTAAAAAGTCCTTACATGAATTGGGGCTGGATTATGTTAGCGATGACTTTATTAAAAGGGGAATCTTGACGGAAATTGAAAATGGTACATCTAATGACACTTCTGCAAAAAATGAGAAAAATAAAGTGGAGGACATGAATCATGAAGGGTGAAAAGAAAAAGAAAATAATTAAAACAATAAAAATTGATGTTGATAGTTGCAACGGTTGCAGAGCATGTGAAGTAATTTGCTCCGCCTTTCATGCATCACCAAAATATAGCAGCAATAATCCTGCTAGGTCACGTATTCGTGTAATTCGTTATCCAATTGCCGATATATATGTTCCTGTTTATGCCGGTGAGTATGCTGTAGCCGAATGTGCCGGCAGAGACAAATATACGATTGATGGAAAGGAATACGATGAGTGCGCTTTTTGCCGTGCCTCGTGCCCCTCAAGAGATTTGTTCAAAGAACCTGATTCGAGTCTTCCTTTAAAATGCGACATGTGTGAAAGTGATCCTTCACAAAAAATGCCCTTATGTGTGCAGTGGTGCTTAAACGACGCCCTCATATTTGAAGAAAGGGAAGAAGAAGTAGAGGAAGAGGTGAAACAGGAAGATTTGGAGATTGGATTGGAATCGTTGGCAAACAAATATGGAATGGATAAAATAATGGATGTCGTTGCCCGAATGTCCACATCAAAGAAAGGATAGTATGGTATGACTCAAGCTCCAAGTCCCAAAATCCAAAATTGAGTCCACTCCGAAAATTCAAATAGGACGTCATTGCGAGGGCGAAGTCCGAAGCAATCTACTGATTTTCACCACTAAAAGATTACTTCGCTTCGCTCGCAATGACGATCTGTCATTTTTAAGAGTGGACTCAAAATTAAAGAGAAATAAAGAATGTCTAAAAAAAAAGATCTTTGTGAAAAATTGCTAAAATTCACAAGCTAAAAACTCATTCTTGCATCTATCATAAATAAACTTTAAAAATCACAAACTTGGAACTTGGAAGTTGGAATTTAGAACTTGGTATTTGGAATTTTAACCTTGGGTCTTATAACTTGGAACTTGAAATTTGGAATTTGAAATAAATGGAGAATATAAACGACTACAAAGAGATTATCGACATCATAAAAGAAAAGGGTGGAGATTCTTTTAAATTATGCTACCAGTGTGGAAAATGCGATGTTGTTTGCCCCTGGAATAAAGTGAGAGATTTTAGTATGCGCAAATTGGTACGTGGAGCTACATTTGGTATGTCGGAAATTGAAGGCGAAGATATATGGCTTTGTACTACCTGCGGTAAATGTACGCAAGAATGTCCAAGAGATGTAAAACAAGTAGAATCAGGGATTGCCTTACGCAGGATGGCAACTGATTATGGCATTTACACAGCTTCTGCCGATCCTATCCGTTCCATAAGATCAGCCTTGGCTGCTGATGGCAATCCTTTTTTTGAAGAACGAAGTAAGCGTGGAGATTGGGCACAAGGTCATTCTGTCAAAACTTTTACTAAAGATATGGAAATTTTATATTATCCAGGTTGTTATCTTAGTTTTGATCCAAGATTAAAAAAAGTAGCTGCTGCCACATCCAAGATTCTCAATAAAGCAGGAGTAAATTTCGGAATATTAGGCTCAAAGGAAAATTGCTGTGGAGAAAGTATACGCAAAGCAGGTGACGAAGAACTATACGTACAATTAGCTAAAGAAAACATAAAAACCTTTATTGATCATGGTGTAAAGAAAATTCTGGTTTCTTCACCTCATTGCTACAATACTTTTAAAAAGGAATATCCTGAATTTATGGTGCATTTTGAAGTGATTCATATCGCCCAATATTTATTTGAACTTATAGATGAAGGAAGACTTGAACTTAATAAGGAGTATAACAAAAAAGTAACATATCATGATCCATGTTACCTTGGCAGGCATAATGGCATATATGATGAACCCCGAAATGTATTACAGAAAATATCTGGAGTAGAACTGGCTGAAATGACTGATTCGAAAGAAGATAGCCTTTGTTGTGGTGGTGGTGGTGGCAGGATTTGGATGGACACTCCAAAAGGTGAGAGATTCTCCGACCTTAGAATTGATCAAGCTGTGGAAACCGGGGCTGAGGTGCTGGTTACTTCCTGCCCATATTGCATAGTTAATTTTGAAGATAGCATATTGTCAAGTAAGCATAATGAATCAATCGAAATAAAAGATATAACAGAAATTATTCAGGAAGCAATTTCCTAAAGTATTAAAACTTGATTAGGGCTCAAATGATGAATAAAAGTATCAAATTCCAATCTCCAAAATCCAAGAAGGAATTACTTTGGGATTTGAAATTTGAAATTTGGATTTTGAAACTTGGGATTAAAATTTTTTTGAATTAGCATTAAGAAGAATGAAAGAAGAATCAACTACAGATATTTCGGAAAATAAAAATCTTGGAGATGTTATTGTTGTTGGTGGAGGTATAAGTGGTATTCAGGCCGCTCTTGATCTTGCCACTACAGGTTATAAGGTTTATCTGGTTGATAAATCACCTACTATTGGTGGCAAAATGGCTCAGCTTGATAAAACCTTTCCCACCAATGATTGCTCAATGTGCATTGAATCTCCTAAATTTATTGAATGCGACAGGCATCCTAATATAGAAATTATTACTTATACTGAAGTTGTAAATGTTGAAGGAGAAGCAGGAGACTTCACTGTAACACTGAATAAAAAACCAAGATACATTATAGAAGATAAATGTACTGGCTGTACTGTTTGCACTGAATATTGCCCTATTCCAATTCCTGATCCGTTTAATCAAGAATTATCCACCAGTAAAGCTATTCATATATACTTCTCACAGGCAGTTCCTCTTGTTCCGTACATAGACGAAAGTTGCAGTTTTCTTGAAGATGGGAAATGTAATATATGTGTTGGTGTATGTAAAAACAATGCTATCGACCTGCATCAGAAACCTGAAAAGAGAGTTGTAAAAGTGGGAGCCATTGTATTATCGCCCGGCTACGATGTTTTTCATCCTGAGGTTAGAGGCGATTATGGTTATGGAAAATATAAAAACGTTGTTACCAGCCTCGATTTTGAACGTCTTCTTTGTGCAACAGGTCCACATGTTGGTGAAATTTTACGACCTTCTGATCATAAACATCCTAAAAAAATTGCATGGATTCACTGTGTTGGATCCCGACAATCAACCGAGGGAGGGCATAGCTACTGTTCTTCTGTTTGCTGTACATATATCCAGAAACAGGTAATCTTGTCAAAAGACCATAATGCGGATATGGAAGCTATGATTTTTCACAATGATATCAGGTCGTATGGCAAAGATTTTGAACGCTTTTATCAAAGAGCGGAAAATCTTCCAGGGGTTAAATTTATTAGAAGTTATGTATCTATTGGAAAAGAAATTCCCGAATCAAAAAATGTAACAATCAGATATGCTACTACAGAGGAAGGTGTAAAAGAGGAAGAATTTGATCTTGTAGTATTGGGTGTTGGATTGATTCCTCCTGCTAATGTTGAGAACTTAGCTGATATATTCGGTATTGAGCTTAATGCTCATCAGTTTTGTAATACTGATGCCATATCACCAATAGTTACTTCAAGACCCGGGATCTTTATAAGCGGTGCGTTTGCCGGACCTCTTGATATTCCCGAATCGGTTGTAGGAGGTAGTGGAGCGAATGCGCTTGTAAGTGAGCTTTTGAATTCCAGAAGAGGCCAACTTTCAAAGGAGCGTATTTATCCTGAAGAAAGAGATGTAAGTGAAGAAGAGCTAAAGATAGGTGTTTTTGCCTGCCATTGTGGTGCCAATATCGGTCGTGTAGTTGATATTCCCGGATTGGTTGACTATTCTCGTACTCTGGATAATGTTGTTCACGCAGAAGAGGGTCTTTTTATATGTTCTACCGATGCTGCCCAACAAATAGCGAATACAATTAGGGATAAAGGGCTCAATCGTGTGGTTGTGGCGGCATGTACGCCAAAAACCCATGAACCCCTGTTTCGCGATACGCTCAGGGAAGGTGGCCTTAATCAGTACTTTTTCGATATGGCGAATATAAGAGAGCACTGCTCTTGGGTACATTCCAAACAAAAGGAAGAAGCATCTCAGAAAGCAAAAGATATTGTTCGTATGTCAGTTGCCAGATCTGCCTATCTGGAACCATTGCTAGAATTTGATCTGCCGGTTAACAAAGCCGCTCTTGTAGTTGGTGGAGGACTATCTGGAATGACCAGTGCCCTGAGTATTGCCAGCCAGGGATTTGAGGTTCATTTGCTGGAAAAAGAAGCAAATCTTGGAGGAATGGCACTGAGAATTCCTACTACATTGGAAGGCTTGGATGTTCAAGAGTTTTTGCGAAATTTGATACGTAAGGTTTATCAGCATCCATTAATATATGTTTCTCATAGTGCCACAATAACAGATGTTTCAGGTTATGTTGGTAATTTTGTTACAACCGTAATTTCCGAAGGAAGAACCAAAAAAATTATGCACGGCGCAGCCATCCTGGCAACAGGAGCCGTTGAGTATAAACCTACCGAATACCTTTATGGGACAACTGATAGGGTAATGACATCGATTGAGTTGGGAGAACAATTAGCTCTGCATGATAGTAAGCTTACTGATGCCAAAAGTTTGGTAATGATACAATGTGTAGGTTGCCGTCAGGAAGACAGAAATTACTGCAGCCGTGTATGCTGCACTCATTCTATAAAAAATGCATTAAAGCTAAAAGAAATTAATCCAAAACTGGATATATATATACTTTTCAGAGATATAAGAACTTATGGATATAGTGAAGATTATTACAGGGAAGCTGCTGACAAGGATATAAAATTCATTCGGTATGAACCGGAAAACAAACCAGTGGTGGAAGCTATAAATGACGGAAATTCAGAAATTTTAAGTGTTTGTATATCGGATCCTATACTAGGAAAGGAGCTTGTTATTGAGGCTGATATTGTTTCGTTAGCTGCAGCAGTTATTTCATCAGAAGGTACCTATGAGGCATCACGATTATTCAAAGTTCCTGTGAATCAGGATGGCTTTTTCCAGGAAGCACATGTGAAATTACGACCTGTTGATTTTTCTGCAGAAGGTGTTTATTTGTGTGGAACAGCACACTATCCCAAGCATATATCAGAAGCCATTAGCCAGGCATATGGTGCAGCCGGAAGAGCTGTTGCTCTTCTCTCGCAGGATACGGTCACAGCTTCAGGTTCAGTGTGCGAAGTAGAGGAGAATTTATGCGTATCATGCGGGGCTTGCATATCGGTTTGCACATATGGTGCTATAACCTTTAATGAAACTAATAAAGCGGTTGTAAATTCAGTCCTTTGTAAGGGTGATGGTTTGTGCAATGTAGTGTGTCCAACATCTGCTATTTCACTAAAGCATTATACTGATGAAGAGTTACTGACCCAGATTGATGCTGTAATTGGTGTTTAAAACTCAAGCCCCAAGCCCTAAAATCCAAAATCAAAGGAAGATAAGAATAGCTAGTGGGTAAGAAAAAAGATATTTGTGAAAGATTGCTAAAATTCGCTGTTGATGTGATTTTATATTTACGTTAGCGGTAATGCTTTGACTACAGTTCAGAAAACAAGTTCATAAAAATAAAATGAAAAAAGCAACATTGCTATTTATATTATCTGGACTAACTCTAATTGTTCTATCTCAAGAAAACTATGTTACAAAATCAACAGGTGGAATAGAAACTGGTTTTTTAGGAGTTTGGTTATATGATGAAATAAGACTTACAAATGTAGTAGCTTTAAGAGGTGAAATTGGACTGTCATCACGAATTTGGAATGACAAGGTTGTCACAGCAGTAAATTCTGGTTATTATGTTGCTCTCGTACTTACCCTTGAACCAAGGTTTTATTATGATTTAAAGAGCAGATACTCTAAGTCTAAAAACATATCAGGGAACAGTGGAAATTTCGTTAGTATTAATATTAGATATCATCCTGATTGGTTTATTATTTCAAATGATGACAACCCTAACAATGTGAATCAACTAGCATTAATTCCCACGTGGGGTATTAAACGTAATATTGGTAAACACCTCACTTATGAAGTAGGTTGTGGGATAGGATATGAAATTTATTTTACAAAAAAAGTTGGATATCGTAAGAATATAGATGGAGTTGCTTTTAATTATCATTTACGAATTGGATACAGATTTTGAACAAATTAATACCGTTGCACAACAACGGCGCATCGCAGTACCGCAATGTAAAAAACACAATACAAACAATGGACATAAAACAACAACTTATTAAATCATCAACATCCGGTGGTGCAAATTATGAGGAATAACAGGGCTCTCGTACAAGCCATGATGCCAAAACCAAAATCGGAATCTCACTAAAAGAAATGCGTGAATCAAATTATTTTCTACAAATATTTAATCCATTGCAACTTGGTAATGTGAAAAGCAGCGAATATTTGCTTAAGGAATCCTCAGAACTAAAATTGATTCATGCTTCCATAATAAATAAACTTTAAAAATCACAACCTTAAACCTTGGAATTTAAAATAAAACAATGAGCACAGTACATAATTTTCAACCAAAAATAATTGGAATTATTTGTAACTGGTGTTGTTACGGTGGTGCCGACTTGTGTGGCGTTTCGCGCTTTCAATACCCACCTCATATCAGGCTTATCAGAGTGATGTGTTCGGCCAGGGTTGATATGTTACATATTCTTCGGGCATTAACAAATGGACAAGACGGAATTTTTATCGGAGGTTGCCATCTTTGTGATTGTCATTATGTAACAAATGGAAATTTTAACGCATATAGTATGGTTCAGGTCTTCCGAAAAATATTGAAACATATCGGTATTTATCCTGAACGTTTAAGAATAGAGTGGGTTTCAGCCGGTGAAGGAATCCGCTTTGCAAACTTTATGAATGAATATAGTTCTGAACTTATTAAGATGGGGCCAATAGGAAAAGCCGAAGGTATGGACAAAGCAACTTTGGCATTTAAACTGGAAGCAGTAAAAAATATCATTCCTTATGTTAAGCTTGTAATTACTCAAAGGCTTCATGTATCTGAAAGAACTGAAGATGCCTATCATAAGTTTTTTAGTAGTGACGAATTTGAAAGATTATTTAATGAATTAATTTTAGATAAATTGGTAAAAAGCCAAATCACATTGCTTTTACAGAAAAAAAACCTCTCAACTAGTGAAATTGCGACTACTTTAGGACTAAGCCCCTCAGAAGTAGCTAAACATATGAATGATTCATCAAAACAAGGACTAGTTAGATTTGATGTAAAAAGCAAAAATTATGCAATTGCTTGAAGTCACAAACCCTAACCCCAAAGCATCAATATCCAAGTTTTGATTACAAGTCCTCTTGGAATTTGTATTTTGGAATTTGGGACTTGGAATTTATATATAGAAGAATATGAATAACGAACGAATCGATCAAATAATAGATAAACATAATGGCGAAGCCAGCTCCCTTATTCAAGTATTACTTGAAATTCAGAGTGACTTTCATTGGCTACCTAAGGAGGCGTTAAAAAGGGTGAGTGAAAAATTACAAGTTCCTCTAAGCCGGACAATGCATATCGCCAGCTTTTATAAAGCCTTCAGTTTAGTGCCTAAAGGACGTCATGAGGTTCATATTTGTATGGGTACTGCCTGTCATGTTCGTGGTGCAAAGCGTATACTCGAAACAGTAGAAGATCTGACAGGGATAAAACCTGGCGAAACTGATCTGGAACAGAAGTTCAGCCTGGAAACTGTAAATTGTCTGGGATGTTGTGCTTTGGGACCGGTGATGGAAATAGAAGGAAAAATCTATGGTAAAATATCAACAAGTGTAACAGCAGACGTGTTAAAACGATATGAATAAGAATTGGATGAAGATGCCAAGTCTCAAGGCTCAAATTCAAAATTCAATGAAAAGCTTAAGAAAATAGTAGAAAATCACTTAGACAATAAGCACACTGATATACACTAAAAAGTAAATAGAGAAAATTATGATGCGGTTAAATTCGCCTGAAGAATTAGAGAAATTCAGACAAGAAATATTGTCCAAAAGAGACCCAAATAAACCATGTATTTCAATATGTGCGGGCGCTGGTTGTATTGCCTCCGGTGCAAGTGAAGTCATAGCTGCATTTAAATCAGAGATTGAAAAACATACTTTGAAGGCTGATGTTGATATAAAAGGAACCGGATGTCCTGGATTTTGCGAGAGAGGACCTGTAGTGGTTATTTATCCCGAGGAGATATGTTATCTTCAGGTAACACCAAACGATGTTCCAGAGATTGTATCTCAAACGATAAAGGAAAAGAAAGTTGTTGACCGTCTTCTTTATGTTGACGAATCTACTGGTGAAAAAGCAATCCATGAATATGATATACCCTTTTATAAGAATCAGGAAAGAAACGTAATCTGCAATAATATAAAAATTGATTCTAAGAGTATCGACGACTATTTGGCGATAGGTGGTTATTCTGCATTGAACAAAGTTCTTTCACGGATGACCGGTGAGGAAGTATTGGAGGAAGTCAAAAAATCAGGACTGAGAGGAAGAGGTGGTGCTGGTTTTCCTACTGGAAAAAAGTGGGAAGGATCACGCAATGACCCTGAAAAAATAAAATATGTGATCGTAAACGCCGACGAGGGCGACCCAGGGGCATTTATGGACAGAGCACTCCTTGAAGGAAATCCGCATTCCATTCTTGAAGGATTGATTATCGGAGGCTATGCTATAGGCTCCCACGAGGGTTATATTTATGTTCGGCAAGAATACCCTCTGGCAGTAGTGAATATCAATCTCGCAATAAGGCAGGCTGAGGAGTATGGACTACTTGGGAAAAATATCCTTGGCTCCGGCTTTGACTTCATTGTTAAGGTGCACCAGGGAGCCGGCGCTTTCGTCTGTGGTGAATCAACTGCCCTAATGACTGCACTGGAAGGCAGGGTAGGAGAGCCACGACCGAAGTATGTTCGTTCCAACATCAAGGGCCTTTGGAATAAACCGACCGTGTTGAATAATGTTGAAACATGGGCGAATATTCCAATTATAATAAATAAAGGTGCTGACTGGTTTACTCAAATTGGAACAGATGGAAGTAAGGGTACAAAGATATTTTCCCTGGTTGGTAAGATAACCAATACCGGCCTTGTGGAAATACCCATGGGCATAACCCTGAAAGATATTATATACAAGATTGGTGGTGGTATCCCCGGAGGCAAGAAGTTCAAAGCAGTACAGACCGGGGGACCGTCAGGAGGATGTATCCCCGAGGATGGGTTAGATTTGGAAGTTGGCTTTGATGAACTCACCAAAGCCGGCTCAATGATGGGGTCTGGCGGGATGATAGTAATGGACGAAGATACCTGTATGGTTGATGTTGCCAGGTACTTCATTAACTTCCTCACCGACGAATCCTGTGGCAAATGTCTCCCATGCCGTGAAGGCCTGAGGCAGATGGATAAGATCCTTACCAATATCACGGAGGGAAAAGGAAAAGAGGGCGATATTGAGCTTCTAGAAGTACTATCAGAAACAGCCATTGAAGCCTCCCTTTGTGCCTTGGGTAAAAGTGCCCCGAACCCGCTTTTAAGCACATTACGCTATTTCAGAAATGAATATAAGGCACACATAGTTGAGAAGAAATGCACAGCTTTGTCGTGTAAGGAACTGATTTCGTATTATATTGATCCGGATAAGTGTACTGCCTGTATGATATGCCTTAAAAATTGCCCTGATGAAGCGATCGACGGTGGCAAGAAAAAGATCCATATAATTGATCAGGACAAATGCACAAATTGCGGAACTTGCTTTGAAGTTTGCCCGCCTAAATTTGGTGCAGTGAAGAAGATTTCCGGAGAGCCGGTTCCTTCGCCTGTTCCTGAAGAAGAAAGAATGATAGTTAAAATAGGATAATGTTAAATTACAAATTCAAAATCTCAAATTTAAAGTCCCAAATTCCAAGTGGAGGTGGCTTTCATCACATAGTGCTTGATAGTTGTGTTTTTGGAGTTGAGACTTTTAAATTAGAAAAAATGCAAAAACAATGAATGAGATACTAATGCAGATTGATGGTAGAGAAGTTAAAGCAAAGGAAGGGATGACTGTCCTGGAGGCTGCCCAAAGTATAGGGATATCCATACCAACACTCTGTTACCACGAAAAATTGGTACCATTTGGCGGTTGCCGACTTTGCCTTGTAGAAGTAGAATCGGGTGGCTGGACAAAACTCGTTGTTTCTTGTGTATATGCTAGTGAAGAAAATTTGGTAGTAAGAACCAGAACAGAGAAGATAGACAGAATTCGCAGTACCCTCCTCGAACTACAGCTGGCTCATGCCCCGAATTCACCACAATTGCAGGATTTGGCCAAAGAATATGGTGCTGATAAAGATCGTTTTGAAAAAGAAGCCTCATTTTGCATTAATTGCGGACTGTGCGTTAGATACTGTGCAGAGGTTAAGAATTTGAATGCTATTGGATTTGTTGACAGGGGAATAAATAAAGAGATAAGTTTTATCCCTGAGATTGCCGCTAAAGAATGTTGGAGTTGTAAAGAATGTTTTCCATTATGCCCTACTTCTTATATTCAGGCTGCTTATGTACTAACCGAAGCTCTTTCATTTCCAAGAGCGACTACTGAAACATTGTTAGACGAATAAGCTATGATTTTATTTAAATCAGTGCAAGGCTTACAATAGTAACAATAGAGTTACTATAAACAATTTTACCGCAATGAACGCCAAGTTTTACGCAAAGAACGCTATGTTGTTGAAAATGTTTTCTTTGCGAACTTTGCGGTTTACATGGCGAACTTTACGGTTGAATAATTTATATTACTCACATTGAGTACAATACAATATATTTTCACATACAGGGTAGTTACCTATTGTTTTTGTTGACAACGATTAGTACTAAACAGGAATTCAATCAAATAATTTGAAAAACAGATAATCAAAAGAAAAATAGACATATAGAAATACTACTTCAAAAAATAACGTTTTTTAATTACAGAAGCCGTCTCAAAACATAAATTGAGGCGGTTTTTTTATTTTAGATTTTCACTCCCTTTATTTTTCATTTTGGTCGCGTTTTACTTTTGAAGCAAAAAAGTGGAAAAACTCCTTCTAAGAAGCAATTTTCTTTCTTAA
>JADHTG010000110.1 GCA_016776505.1 Bacteroidota bacterium | reverse complement strand
CATTCAATAAAATACGACCATCTGCAGGTGAGCTAACTACAGTGCCTGATGGTTCAATTTTTCTTTCAGGATGCCTGAAAAATAAGAGGACGCATAAAATCAAGACCATACATGCAAGTATCAGAAAAATAACAAGCATTGGGGGGACTAAAAAGGAGAGCAGGATAATAATGGTAAGCATTACAACGAATACCTTTATTATGATTCCTTTTCCTTCAGGATGTATTGTCATACAATTAGCTTACAAATAGTTTAATAAAAATTACATAGAATGGAATAACAAACAGGAAAGCATCAAAACGATCGAGTAAACCGCCATGTCCCGGAAGCATATTGCCACTTTCTTTAATTCCCAATTCTCTTTTCCATTTTGATTCAACCAAATCCCCTAAAACGGCTGAAATCGAAATAATCAGTCCTAAAATTACCCAAATGATAATTGATTCTGCACCAGCATACCAGGATATAGCCAATGCACCTATAATGGTGAATAAAAGGCCAATAGTAAAGCCTTCTACTGTTTTTTTAGGAGAAAGTTTTGCGGCCAGTTTGTGTTTCCCAAAAAGCATTCCACCTAAATAAGCAAAAACATCATTTATCCAGGTCAATACTAGCGGGATTGCAGCAAGCTGCCATATATACGTACCTTTTTCAAAGACGAACCATAATAATAAGCTAAATGGAAGTGTGATCAGGAACAGGCCTGTGAATATTTTCCCCAACCGTATAAATACATTTTTGTCTTTATCGTTTAATGCTATGATAAATATGGAAAATAGCAAGGGTGCTGAAATGAGCAGGTATTTTGCCTGGATCCATCCCAATTGCCAGAAGGCAAGCAATATAAAAAAACTACTACTGCTGAGTAAGCCTATTGCATGTATGTTTTTTAAAGGCTTGTTTTCAGACCGGGAATAAAACTCGAAAAGAGTAAATAAATTGATTAAAAAGAACAATACAATAAAGCTGTATTTGCTAAGATAAATACTTCCCAGTACAACAACAACGAAAAGTATTCCGGTTAACGTTCTTTTAACGAAATTATTCATCATCTTTCCTGTTTAACACGTTCATAGATTTTTCAAAATCTTCAGGTTTAACCAGGAGTTCAACCTTTCCTGTAGGGGTAAAAAAGAAATCTTTTTTATTCAATATAACAACTGTAATGCCTTCCTGCTCAAGCTTTCCTTTCATGATTTCAGCTTCTGAAATGGTGGTTGATGTAAACACCTTTAACCAGTCATTCGCTTTGTTCCTTTTCTTAGAATAATAATTCGCTAATAACAAAAAAACTGCAGCAGTAGCTGCAAAACTTAATAGTATGGTCCAATTTGATTGATTCATATTTTGTACTTTTTGTTCGTTTAACAAATGATGCTGAAGCAGGTAGGACAGCACTATGCTAAACAGATTATTTAGAAAATGAAAATATATTGCAGCCCATAAACTACCGGACCAATAAAATAAATATCCCAGAAAAACTCCAAGCAGGAACCTGGGCAAAAATCCATAAAACTGCATATGCACTGCACTAAAAAAAAGAGCCGTGATGATGATTGAAATATGTGCATTTCGCAACCATTTCAAAATAAGTCCCTGGATTAAACCCCTGAAAAACAATTCTTCCAAAAATGCAGGCAGCAAGGCAATTACCAGGATGTTTACAAACAAATCATTTAAATGATCCATCTGAAGAAATCTTTCCAATTGTTTCCCAAGTAGTTCTTCGGAATTCCTCATCCACTCCTCAATTCCTGCCATGAAATTCGGGAGTTTTAATGCTTCATTAAATTGAATCAACCAATCATTAAAAGGGACCACTACCAATAACAAGGCTGTAGCAAATAAAATATAATGGGTTCCCGGGCCTTTCTTTAAACGATAAAAATCACTCCATGAGGCTTTCATATACCAACTCATAAAAAAAGTGGGTGCACCAAATAATAATATCATTTGATAAGCCTGCAAAAATTTTCCAATACCAATTTCCCTGGGAGTGTTGAAATCAAGGTTTGATAAATCAAAATTGAAAAGCAGGCGGGCAATCAGGCTGCTGGAAATAACCACAAAAAGTAAGGTAATCGCAAATACGATTAACAAGACAAATACCTGCTTTAAAACAGGAACCTGGTCTGTTGTATTATTTAAAGGACGCCTCTCCATGGATCAAAAATTACATTTGGGCTTAACTTGTCTTAACATGGAGGTGAATCCCGCACTCTTTGGTATCTGAATTTTCCCACCACCATCGACCATTTCGGGAGTTTTCTCCTTTTTCAACTGCCCTGGTGCATGGAGCACAGCCAATACTAGGATAGCCTTTGTCGTGTAAAATATTATAGGGTACTTTATGTGCACGAATGTAATTCCATACCTCCTTTTCAGACCAGTTTATGATCGGACTGATTTTCACTATTTGAAGCTCTTCATCCCATTCAAAAAGTTCAACATTCTTACGCGTTACCGATTGTTCCCTTCGAATTCCGGTTATCCAGACCTCATAGCCTTTCAGTGCACGTTTCAAGGGTTTCAGTTTTCTCAAATTGCAACAGAACCTCCTGTTTTCAATGCTGTCATAAAAAAGGTTAATTCCCTTTTCCTTCACCATAATCTCAACTTCCTGGGCATCCGGGAACAAAATTTCTATATTTATATCATATTTTCCGTTTGTTTTGTCCAGGGTGTCATATGTTTCATAAAACTGGCGGCCGGTATCCAGGGTAAATATTTTGATCCCTTTGTCAATCTTTGCAATCATATCGGTCAATACCTGGTCTTCTGAGCCTAAACTGGTTGAGAAAGCAGCTTTGCCCGGGTGTTCTTTCAGGACAAATCCTAACACTTCTTCAGGCCTGGCTTCCCTGAATTTTTTATTTAAGTCTTCCAGTTTCTGTTTCATTTTATTCATATTTTCTTCATCCCGTGGACAAATGAGGAAACGATCTCCTTATTTCTGATCTTTTTACTGAGAGATTGTATGTCACAACTCCTCTCAAGCACAACTTTCGCAATTACGATTTCTGTTAACCCACTGTACTGCCCAATTCTGCCTCCCCGTCCGGGCTTAAAAATTTCAGGCCGCTATCACTTTCCTGGATCATCAATATCATTCCCCTGGATTCCACTCCTTTTATTTTCCTGGCTTTCAAATTGGCTAAGTAGGAAGCCTGTTTTCCAATCATTTCTTCCGGCTTATAAAGATGAGCTATTCCTGAAATGATGGTTCTTTGTTCAAAACCAAGATCAATTTTCAGCTTAAGCAATTTGTCCGTATTCGGAACCTTTTCAGCTTCTATTATTTTTACGATCCGGATGTCCATTTTCAGGAAATCATCAAATTCAATTTCTTCTTTAATAGGAAAGTGAGTTTCCCGTTTTTGATTTTGATTCTTCGTGCTTGTCAATTTATTTACCTGGTTTTCAATTTCTTTATCTTCCACTTTGGTGAACAATAAATTAGCTTTAATGATTTGTTGTCCCTCTTCCAATAAATCCACTTTTCCAATATAATCCCATTTCAAAAACGACTTTTTCAGGTTTAATGTCTCAAATACTTTTTGAGATGTATAGGGTAAAAAGGGGGCCATTAAAATGGCCAGATTTGCTGATATCTGAAGACAATTATTTAATATGGTGGCCACGGCTTTTTTATCTGTTTTGATAAGATGCCAGGGCTCAGTATCAGCCAGGTATTTGTTTCCCGCTCTAGCAAGTGTCATCATTTCCGCCAATCCCTCACGGAATTTATAATTATCTAATGCTTTATCAACCCTGTCTTTTATCTCTTCAACATGGAATTCCTTAAAGCTTTTTAGGGAATCCGATTCCGGCACCTGACCATCAAAATATTTATGTGTTAAAACAACCACCCTATTAATGAAATTGCCCAATATCGCCACTAACTCATTGTTGTTTTTGGCCTGAAAATCTTTCCAGGTAAAATCATTGTCTTTTGTTTCAGGTGCATTGGATGTCAACACATAGCGCAATACATCCTGCTGTCCCGGAAAGTCTTTAAGATATTCGTGCAGCCATACAGCCCAGTTTTTTGATGTGGAGATTTTATTTCCTTCCAAATTCATAAACTCATTGGCAGGAACATTATCAGGCAGAATGTAAGAGCCCTCTGCTTTCAGCATACTTGGAAAGATGATGCAATGAAAGACAATATTGTCCTTGCCAATAAAATGAACCAGTTTTGAATCCTTGCTTTTCCACCACTTTTCCCAATCTGTTGTCATTTCTTTTGTAGCTGAAATGTATCCAATCGGGGCATCAAACCACACATAAAGCACTTTTCCTTCTGCCCCGTCAACAGGAACAGGAACGCCCCAGTCTAAATCCCGGGTCACGGCCCGTGCACGCAATCCGTCATTAATCCAGGAAGAACATTGTCCAAAAACATTTGGTTTCCATTCTCCCTTTTTGCCTTTTACTATCCAATCCTTCAGCCAATTTTCATACTTGTCGAGAGGTAAATACCAGTGTTTTGTTTTTCTTAAAACCGGCTTTGCGCCACTAAGTACGGATTTAGGTTCAATCAGTTCTGTTGGACTTAAAGAGGAGCCACAATTTTCGCATTGATCTCCATAAGCCTCCTCATAAGTGCATTTCGGACACCTTCCCTGAACATACCTGTCTGCTAAAAACATCCTGGCTTCTGCATCATACAATTGCTCAATTGTTTTCTCAACAAATTCTCCCTGATCATACAATGTTTTGAAGAATTCAGTTGCCGTTTCATGGTGAATTTTTGCAGAGGTCCTGGAGTAAACGTCAAAGGAAATCCCAAAATCTTTAAATGACTTTTTAATAATTTGATGGTATTTGTTAACAATATCCTGTGGGGATACTCCTTCCAGCTTTGCCTGAATGGTTATGGGAACTCCATGCTCATCAGATCCTCCAATAAAAGCAACCTCTTTGTTTTTCATGCGTAAATACCTGACATAAATATCTGCCGGTACATAAACACCAGCAAGATGTCCGATATGAATAGGACCATTTGCATAAGGCAATGCAGTGGTTACAGTATATCTTTGGGGATAAGTCATTTTTTCTTTCTTATAAGCTAACTTTGTTTAAGCTGCAAAATTAGGTAATATTCTCAAGCTAGGTAATAAGATGATTATTCCTCCCTATTTAAAAGCCGGAGACAAGGTGGGCATGGTTTCACCAGCAGGTAAGGTAAATGAAAAATTGGTTTTGGGTGCCGTCCAAACCATTGAAAGCTGGGGTCTGGAAGTGGTTTTGGGCAAATATGTTTTGGGTCAGCATTTCCAGTATGCCTCTTATGATGAAAATCGACTGGCTGATCTACAGGCAATGCTGGATAATCCCGGTTTAAAAGCGATCTTCTGTTCAAGAGGCGGTTATGGCTCCATTCGAATAATTGACCAGTTGAATTTTGAAAAATTTACTCAACACACGAAATGGTTGGTTGGTTTTAGTGACATTACATTGCTCCACGCTCATTTAAATCATAATGTAAGTTGTTGCAGCATACATGGCCCCATGGCCAAAACCCTGGCAACTGATCCGGAAGGGGAATCAAGCCTAAGTCTCAAAAAAGCCCTGTTTGGAAAAGCCCTTTCATATGAAATTCCACATAACCCCTATCATAGAAAGGGGAAATCACGAGGGAAATTAATCGGGGGAAACCTGGCTATTATAACCAGTTTGCTGGGAAGTCAAACGGATTTTGATCCTTCCGGAAAAATACTTTTTATTGAAGACATAGGCGAATATTTATACCGAATAGATCGCATGATGTGGGGCCTGAAACGGGCTGGTAAATTTGCTGGCTTGTCGGGTTTGATTGTCGGTCAATTCTCGGATATCAAGGACGATGAAATGCCGTTTGGCCAAACTGTTTATGAAATTATTGCAGAACATGTGATGGACCATAAATTCCCGCTTTGTTTTGGTTTTCCAGCAGGGCATGAAGAAGAAAACCTGGCTCTTGTTTTCGGTAAAGAATATGAATTAAATGTGAACAACCTGGTCTCAAAAGTAAAGCTGGTGTAAATATTTAGTGGGGTTTTGTTTACGTTTCTTGTGGATTAAACCTACCTTTGTTTTTATTTAGACTTATTCTATTTACTATGAAAACACGATTCTTTACATTGCTTTACATTTTGTTTGCAATTGCTCCTGTTCTGGGGCAAAATACTGTGTCTTACAAAATGCCATTAATCGGCGACAAAGCACCTTCTTTCGAGGCAAAATCAACACATGGAGACATCAAATTTCCCGGTGACTACTATATGAAATGGAAAATCATTTTCAGTCACCCGGCCGATTTTACCCCAGTTTGTACTTCTGAAATTTTAGAACTGGCAGCGAACCAGAACGATTTCAAAAAATTAAATACAGACCTACTGGTCATTTCAACAGATAACCTGAACAGCCATATCGACTGGATCCATTCCATTGAATCTATGGATTATAAAGACAGGGGTTTTACAAAAATCAATTTTCCCATCATTCCAGATCCTTCACTAAAAATTTCAAAGTTGTATGGAATGATACATCCTAATTCGGGTTCACTAAATACCATTCGAGCAGTATTTATCATTAGTCCGGATAATAGAATAAGTGCGATTTTCTACTATCCAAAAAATGTCGGGAGAAATTTTGAGGAAATCAAACGCACTTTAGTTGCTCTCCAGCTATCCGACAAAAAAGATGTTCTGATTCCTGCAAACTGGAACCCGGGAGGGGATGTTTTAATTCCAAGCCCAAATTCAATGGAGGAAGCGGAAAAATTAAAAAATAAAAAGGATCCATCGCTTTACTCTTTAGCCTGGTATATGTGGTTTTTGAAACTATAAATAGTTTTCCCTAATCCCGCTACTGAAAGTAGTTAAACACCAAATCCCTCTTAATTTATAGTAATTCTGTAATGTCGGCTTTCATTGCCCTTTTTGAAACCAGGGAGATTCAGGCCTCATCTGCTGTATTAATATTCCTGTAAAAATTAAGACCAAACCCAACAAGGTGGCGGGTAATATTTTTTCTCCGACAAGCCATGCTATAAAAATCAAAGAAAGAAAAGGGACCAAGAAAATAAGGTTGCTCATTTTGGCTGTATCATCGGCATATTGTAAAGCCTTCAGCCAAATCATAAAGGTCAGTCCCATTTCGAAAACACCGCAATAAACAGTGCCTATCAAAGAAGTCATGTCCGGCCAGATCAGCCCGCCCTTCAAAAGGATAAAAATTGTGATATAGATGGCTCCGAAGCTGAAATTCATTAATAATTTAATGCTGGCGTCCCTCTTGTCCCTTAAGTTCAATATCCAAAAAGAGGCCCAAAAAACAGCACTTGAAATCGCCAGTATGCTTCCTTTTAAATTCGAGAATTGTAAGTCTGCAAAGTTTCCTTGTATTGAAATAACAAGCACCCCAAAAAAGCCAATTAAAATAGCAATTGCATTACGATAACTAAACTTTTGACCCAGAAATAAAACTGCAAAAACACTTAATATAATCGGCCAGGTATAATTTAATGCCTGTGCTTCCTGTGCGGGCAGTAAATGATATGCTTCAAAAAGCATAAGGTAGTAGAGGAAGGGATTTAAAAGACCCCTAATGGCTGATCTCCAATAATCCTTCAGCTTTAATGACTTTAGAATTGAAACTTTCTTTTGAATCAATACATAAATCAATAATACCCCAAATGCTGTAATGGAGCTGTAAAATAAGAAATTATAAATATCCAGGTTTCTCAAAGTCAACTTAAAAGCTGAAGCCACAGTTGACCAGAATAAAATGGCTAAAAG
>JADHTG010000109.1 GCA_016776505.1 Bacteroidota bacterium | reverse complement strand
ATGTGACAGCAACCCAGGATGTCCACCGGGATTTCGGAGGTGTCGTCCCAGAGCTGGCTTCCCGCGCGCATCAACAGAATATCATTCCTGTAATTGATACCGCCCTCAAGAAAGCAAAGATACAGAAAAATCAGCTCGCTGCTGTAGCCTTTACCCAGGGCCCCGGGCTCCTTGGCTCGCTTCTCGTAGGGGCCTCTTTTTCTAAGAGTTTTGCGCTGGCACTGGGGATCCCACTGATTGAAGTCGATCATATGCAAGCCCACATTCTGGCGCACTTCATTGAAGAGCCGCAGAAGAAAATTCCCAGCCCCTCATTCCCCTTTTTATGTCTGACCGTCTCCGGTGGCCACACGCAACTGGTTCTTGTCCGGGATTACTTTGATATGGAGGTAATCGGTCAAACTATCGATGATGCAGCAGGCGAAACTTTCGATAAAGCAGCGAAGATCCTAGGCCTCGCCTATCCGGGCGGACCTATAATTGATGAATTGGCACAGAACGGAGATCCGGAACGTTTCTTATTTGCCCGGCCCAATGTCCCGAAACTCGATTACAGTTTCAGCGGACTCAAAACATCTATCCTCTACTTTATCAGGGATGAGCTGAAAAAAGATCCTGATTTCATCAAAAAAAACAGATCCGACCTCTGTGCCTCTATTCAGGCAACGATTGTGGATATACTGATGGGGAAACTTCGTAATGCTGTTCAGCAGATAAGCGATCCGAGATACGTGATGCGCGAAGGGCAGATGCCGGATCCCAGATCCAGGATCCCGGATCCCGGATCCCGGATAGTTAACGTAGCAATTGCAGGTGGGGTTTCGGCGAATTCTGCATTGAGGAATGCGTTGATGGAGGCTAAAGAGAAAGAGGACTGGAACATCTTCATTCCACCATTTGAATATACGACAGATAATGCGGCCATGATCGCTGTTGCCGGACATTTTAAGTTCCTGAAAAGGGATTTTGCCCGACAGTCAACTGTTCCTTATGCCAGAAGTAAGAGATGAGGGACGAGGGACGAGGTTTAAGATTCAAAACTCAAGGTTCAAGACTCAAGTAAAACTAGAATAATTTCCCTTAATGACCTCAATGACCCTAATGACCCTATGACCTTATGACTTTATAACCGTATGACTATTATCGATATTCCAACAGAACAGACTACCGCTGCAACGGATGTCATTCTTGCAGTGGTGGCTTTGGCCGTTTGTATTGTTACTTACAAATCAGGTAAAAAAAGTAAGCCCGGGAAAGGCAGAATCTGGGCATGGGCGTTTGGACTGCTCGCTTTTGCAGCGATGACCGGCGCGGTAGTACATGGATTTCAGATGTCCGACCGGTTGAACTACATCCTCTGGCAACCTCTGAACCTGGCCCTGGGACTGGCTCTTTCAATGTTCGTGGTAGGTGTTGTCTACGACATCACGCATGGCTCTTTACCAAAGGTGGTCCTTCCTGTCATGATTGCCACCGGAAGTCTGTTTTACCTTATCACCCTCTTCATTCCCGGAACTTTCCTGGTTTTTATTCTGTATGAAGCAGTTGCGATGCTCTTTTCCCTTGTGGTCTATATCATCCTGGGATTCAGGAAACAGGTCCGGGGTGCCTGGCTGATGGCTCTTGGGATTTTCATAACCATTATCGCAGCAGCTCTCCAGGCAACTGAAATAGTTTATTTGCGTTGCATCTGGGAATTTGACCATAACGGGATCTTTCATCTTGTTCAGGTTGTAGGATTGCTGGTTCTCTTTGCAGGACTGCGGAGGGACGTGGGACGTGGGACGTAGGATCGTACTAATTGCAATTTCCTATAAAAGTCCTGCGTTTTTCAGGCTCTCTGAAAGTTTTGGCTGGGATTTGGCCAAATCTATTAAAACTGAAAGGATTTTCTGATCCTGCTTTTTCAAAGGGGCCAGTGACAGCTTCCGGTCCCAGAAGGCAAAGCCGAAAACGCTTATCATCATCGTGGAAAAAACACCAATGATTACCCACAGAAAGTTGAACAACTGATCAAACCTGTTATCAAAGGCCTCGAATCGGACATTCATTTCAGTTTGCAATGCTTCAACTTTTTGCTCTGTCCTGATGATACGGTCACGATCTTCGAGGGTAAAAGGAATCTCTTTTGCTTCTGCTTTCACCAAAACAGGAAGTAGAAACAAAATAATCCCAATACAATTTATTAACGTTTTCATTTTTTTGTCGGATTAAAGTTCAATGCTTAATCCGGTTTATGGTGTAAGAGACTGTTTGGAATTTAGTTTAAAAATTCGAAAAAATTATCCTTGTTAACGATTGAAAATACTGGTGTATATTGTCTTTCAAATGAACCAGGGATTCTTATTTTTTTTCGTGGATTATATTTGAACTCATAAGCATAAATCTTCCCTCCTCGTTCTTCAACAAAGTCAATCTCCTGTTTTTGCTTTGTACGCCAAAAATAGATATTAGCCGATATCCTATGGTAATGTAGATATTTGATACGTTCGCTGACTAAAAAATTCTCCCATAAAATGCCTGTATCTTGCCGGAGACTTAATGAGTTGAAGTTGGATATGATGGCATTTCTAATCCCATTATCATAAAAATAGATCTTTCTTTTCGTACTTATCTCGTTTCTTAAATTTCTACTGAAAGGATTGAGCTTGAAAATGATAAAAGATTTTTCCAAAAGTTGTATATATGACTCTATGGTTTTTTTGTCAATCCCTAGATTGTTTGATAATTCGGAGAATGAGACTTCACTTCCTACTTGAAATGCTAATGCCTGCAATAACTTTTCAAGAATCTCCGGCTTACGTATCTCGTTTAGTTTTAAGATATCTTTATAAAGATAGCTTGATGAAAGCTGCTTCAATACCTCTTCTTCATCGCCAACAGCCGTAACAACCTCAGGGTAGCTGCCATAAATGAGTCTCGTTTCTAATTGTTGCATCATTGTTAAATGACCGTACTGGTTAACCAGTTCATTCCAACTCAATGTAAAAAGCGAAAATTCCCACTTTCTGCCTGTAAGGGGTTCATTAATACGATCCTGTAGATCTAAAGAGGAAGAACCTGAAACAAATATCTTGATATGCTTAATCCTGTCAATGATTATTTTCAATATCAACCCGATATTTTTAATCCTTTGAGCTTCGTCAAAAAATACAATGGTTTTGTTTCCGATGATACGCCTCAACGTTTCCGTATTGGCATTCTCTATCTGCTCTTTGGTGGTGGGGTCATCACAATCAATCAGTAAATAATCTTTGTCTTTCAGGATATGTTCAATAAAAGTTGTTTTTCCCACTTGTCTCGCCCCGACAATAATAATTGCCTTTTTGTCGCTAATACGCTTATTTACTACGTTATATAGATCTCTTTCTATCATTGTTGTAATTCTAATTCCCCAAAAGTAATACCTTTTACGGAATATAATCCCTAAAAGTAAATTAAATTGGGGAATATAATCCCCGTTTGGACAAATTTTAAAAATCAGACAACCCGTAAATTTTAGCGCCCCCGGTTTTATCGGGTTGCCAGGTACGTACATGGATCACAGGCAGCTGAGGCTCTCCAAGGTCAACGATTAAAAACAGGTATCCGGTGTCGCCATAATTGGCTGAGTGATAGTTTTGTTTGATGCGCACCCCGTATATCTCTCCTCCTGCTCCGCCTTTTCGTACTTCGCTCTCTTCAAACTGAATATTGATATACTCCTTGCTGTCGAATGAATATTTCAGATTCCGGATATATTGCTGTTTTGTTTGCCGGTTATAACGTACAATTTGGTTATTGAGATATTTGTTTTCAACTCCCGCTTTTATTTTAACGACATAACCAGTGATGATCAGCGCATCGTCGGCAAAGATGGATTCGATATAATCGATGCGTTCGAGCGCATAAGCGGTTTTAAAATGCTCAAGAAAATTTATCAGCACCAGACGGTCAACCTCGCCCCAGGTATTGTTCTCTAAAATACTTTTCAGGGCAGTTCCTGAAAGGCCGAAAGAGATGCTTTCGATCTTTCCTTGTTCGGTAAAATGAAAGACCACATCTTCAACAAATTTTTTGTAATTATTTTCAAAATTGAAAGCCATCCTGATTGAACGGCACATGATCTCATCGTTAAAACGGTACATCTTCAAGTCAGGCTTACTCAGTATGGTTGCTTTACCATATGCGACCAGTTTAGTAAACATTTCATAGCCATCCGAAGTAAACAGGCGATTCACGTTTTGATATTGCCTCTTCTCTATAGCCTGAGTCACCTGAGTAATCACATCATTGTATTCTTCACTGATTTGAACACTTGCAATGTTGGTATTTACAGGCGTTTCATTCACCTCTACCATCTCTTCAGGAATTTCAAGACGAAGGTTATAATGGCTTCTCCTGAAAGGGACGGGATCTATCTGCTCCATCACATTCCCGAGTTCATCATCAATTCTGGCCATGTTTTCACACATGTACTCCGCTTTGATCCAGGCTTGTTGCCGGCCTTTTGCATTCAGTCCGTAATATTCCATGATCCCTTCACCATTCTTTGCGCTGTACAAATTGGTCCAGTCGCGACCGTCCCAGAAAGAGTAATCGAAATTCATCACCGGCTTGCCTCTATAGCTTATATATAGGAAAACTGTTTTCATATTATCCCCATCGCGGATCTCTTTCACCTGATAGGCAATTTGTGAAAACAGTTCACTGATCCTGGCCGGTATCCAGGAGATAGGCAGGTATTGATCCCCTTTGTCATCTTTAAATTCAATGGAATTACAATTTGGATGGCTTTTCAATAATATCAGGGCGGAATAATAATACCGCAGAGCATCTGCAATGCGGATCTGTTTTTCGGCCTTGCCGGCATGACCGATAAAATTGATTATCTTATTTTCCCGCTCTTCGAAAACCTTGTTAACGTTATCCCGCCTGATGTAACGGAACACTTTTGCATCCGGCTCATTGCTGATCACAATCCGTTCGGTGTTATGCAGGGTAGCATTCGAATAGGTCTTGATCACGGAATTTACTTTTTCCTTCAGATCAAACTCATTATTGCTCCTCTCCTCTTCAGTAAACTGTTCAAATTCACTTTCCACCATCACCGATATCTGGTTGATCAGCATCGCCAACGCTTCCTGATCAGCTTTCTTCAACGTGGCGCCGCTTCCCTGACCCCAGATGTAATTGTGATGATCCTGCCTGATCTCATCGATCGTTTGAGCATGAAGGTTCAGAAAAGATATAATCAGGATAAGTAAAAAGTAGATTTTACTCATAGTACCGCCCTTGAGTTGGTTATGATTTTTTTTATAAACTGAATCCTGAGCAAATCTCGGAAAAATTCAGTTATAATAAAAATAGGAAAAAAAGGTGTGGGGGTATGAGGGTATGAGGTTCAAGACTCAAGACTCAAGACTCAAGTAGTAAATCCTAAATCCGAATTTCTAAATCCTAAACAAATACAAATTTCCGAATTTCCCTTAATGACTGTAATATCTTATAAAAAAACAGCAGGCTTTTCGAGCGAAATCTACTAAGTCTGCTGTTAATCACAAAAATTTGCCCATTCAAGGGGCAGGACAACAGCCTGTTCATTAACAGACATCCATCTTTGTTTATGAGCTGCGGGCCAAACGGAAACCCAGGTTGTTGTTGCTATTGTCCGGGTTGTTCCTGTTACGATTCGCTACACGGCAATTCCTGGCATTGTTGTTCCAGCTGCCGCCGCGGTTCACGCGGTTAGAGCCCACGGCCATTGCCCGTATATTTTCTCCAGGTTTTTTTTCCTGAATTTCAATGCTCTTGCATGTTCAGTAAATGCAATCATTGGTAAAATATGATCCTGGAAACACGATTGAGAAAACCTTCCCTGATCCAGACATTCACAATATTTTTCAATCTTTTGCTTATATCTCGTCTTGCTTCTTTTTGATAATCGAAGGTGGTCACTGAAAATCCTATATCCCAGGAAAGGCAATCCGGTGCTTGTTTTATTCAGACAATCCGGTTTTAAGGTTAGCTTCAATTCTTTCCTCAGAAACAGATATATTTCATCTCTTGTATTTATTAATCGTTCTTTATCGTTATGCCATAGAACCATATCATCCATATATCTGACGTAGCATTTAATTTTAAGTTTTTCTTTGATAAAGTGATCTGCAACAGCAAGATAATGGTTTGCAAAATACTGGCTTGTCAGGTTTCCTATTGGAAGTCCTTTTAATGGAGACGTTTCATAACTATTTATGATCTTATTAAAAATCCCAACTAATACCTTGTCTTTAAATCTAGAAGAGAGGATTTTATTTAATATTTCATGGTTGATAGAATCAAAATATTTTCTAACATCCAGTTTCAGGAACCATTGATATTTTTTCTGAAAGTATTTTGCCCTGTCTAATGCTGCGTAAGTGCCCTTCCCAGTTCTGCTGGCATAACTGTCAAAAATCTGATATTTTTCAAACACATGATGGCAAATATTCATCAACGCATGGTGCAGCACACGCTCAGGAAATGAAGCAGCACATATTGTTCGCTCCTTTGGATCATGTATTGTAAAATAATGATAATTCCCTATTTTGACCTCACCTGAAATGATCTGTTCTCTCAAAACAAGCAAAGTTTGATCAAGATGATCAGAAAAACCGATGACCTCCCGTTTGCCTGATTTACCTTGTTGAGCTTTCCAAAATGCAATTCTGAGGTTTTCAGGATCTGCTATCTGGTGTATCAGGTTCCCCGCTCGTTTCATGTTCACCCTTTTGGTTATATAATGCAATCATCCTTTCTCCAAACCGGTCAGATTTTTTCTGACCGATGCCTTTTACTTTTATTAAACCTGACACTGTGATTTCTGATAGTTTTGCAATACATGAAAGTTCTTCATCTGTAAAAACAGCATAGGCAGGAACACCTTCCAGCTTAGCGATTTCCTTTCGACACTCACGCAAGAGAGAGAATTTGTCAAATTCAATTGGGGCAAGTAATTGTTTGTAATCAACTTTATCTTTTTTCACAAATGCATTGACTGAATTTGTTTCCAGGTATTTTATACAAAAGCACCAGATGGCACTCCTGTCATTCTGATAAAAATGCTGCACCGTTTCCAGCACCTTATTTCCTCTTAGAAAACGGTTCATCTCTTCCAGAGCCTGTCCGCTATCAGATATAGGTATGGTAAATAATTTTATCTGCATTCTGTATTTTTATTCGCCTGCAATACATTGCTCTTTGGCCCTGCGCTCCGCTTGTGCCCTTTAGCAATATTTTGCATGCTCATTTCTGCTCATAAACAAAAACGGATACCTATTCTGAACTGCGGGTCAAACGGAAACCCAGGTCGTCGTCGCAATCGTCCGGGTCGTACCCGAGACGATACGCTACACGGCAACTCCCGGCATAGCTGTGCCAGCCGCCGCCGCGGAGCACGCGGAGAGAGCCATTAGATGGCCCCTGCGGATTACGCTCCGGGCTGTTACGATAGTATTTATCTTTATACCAATCGCTGCACCATTCCCAAACATTTCCGCTCATGTCATATATGCTAAGCTCGTTTGCCTGCTTTGTCCCTACAGCATGTGTTTTTTTGCCTGATTTTTCATATCCATACCATGCCACATCATCAATATTATTGCTGCCGCTGTATTTATAATTTCTGCTTTGATCTCCCCCACGAGCTGCATATTCCCATTCGGCCTCTGTCGGCAAACGATAAGTTTGTCCGGTTTTCGTGTTTAGTTTTTTTATAAAATCCTGTACATCATTCCAACTTACCCGTTCAACAGGGCAGTTATTACATTTAAAATTGCTGGGAT